>CAUVPF010000001.1:0-32042 GCA_963553645.1 uncultured Candidatus Saccharibacteria bacterium
CCAGCGGACGAGTGTCGCCTTCGCCAGTTGCCAATACGTCGCCAGCCTTGACGCTGGAACCGGATTTGACCATGATGGTTCGACCGTCTAATGGCAAGCGCTCAACTTTGCCGGACTCTGGCGTAACTTGGACGATGTACTTCTTGCCATCTTCCCAAACGTCAACTAACCCGGCAATTTCCGTAACAAATGCCTGACCCTTTGGCGTGCGCGCCTCGAACAATTCTTCGACGCGCGGCAGACCCTGGGTGATGTCGCCACCAGCCACACCAGAGTTGTGGAAGGTACGCAAAGTCAGCTGAGTACCCGGCTCACCGACTGACTGAGCAGCGATGACACCGACTGGCTGATGATTACCAACCAATTTACCGGTTGACATGTCAACACCGTAGCTGCGCTGCGGAATGCCGTTGAGGTTGTTGGTCGACAAGACTGATTGAATCTTGACACTCTGGACGCTTTCATCATCATCAATTGAGTCAGCGATTTCTCGAGTGATCAATTCGTCCTTATTGACGTGACCCGGAATCGTCTCAGCGGCATACCGACCAGCCAAGCGGTTCGAGAAGTCGATCATCGTTTCCTCAGTTTCTGAGCGGTAGATCGCGTAACCTTCGTCGTCACCTTCAACATCCTCAACCGTGAAGACATCCTGCGCCACATCAACCAAACGCCTGGTCAGGTAGCCTGAGTCGGCAGTCTTGAGCGCGGTGTCAATCAGGCCCTTACGCGCACCACGTGTTGCCACGAAGGCCTCAAGGCTGGACAAACCGCCAGTGTAGGAGCTACGGATTGGCAGCTCGATCTCGCGGTTAGCGGCGTCGACCTGGATACCGATCATAGCGCTGGCGAGCTTGACGTTCGAGATATCACCACGAGCACCAGAGTTAACCATCATGGAGATACTGGTGTCCATGTGCGCTAACTGATCCTTCAAGAATGCAGTAATCTTATTGTCGACGTTTCGCCAAGCATTCACTGTCAAGTTATAGCGCTCGTCCTCGGTAATCAGACCTTGGTCGAACTGCTCAGAAATCAAAGCTGCCTTGGCGTCACCCTCAGCCACGAACTCAGGGATTTCGTCGAAGTGCACGTAGTCGGTCATACCGGTTGATACGGCCGCAGTTGTCGCGAAGCGGAAGGCTTGACCCTTCATGCGGTCAGCGATTTTAGCGGTCTCTTCAGCACCGTATTTGTTGAAGATCTGCGCCAATACTTTCTTCAGCTGCTTCTTGGTCTGAACATTGTTGTCATATGGGAAGTCCTCTGGCAGAATCTCGTTAAAGAAGACACGGCCCAAAGTCGTCTGACGCACCTTGCCCTTAGCAAAAATCCGGATTGGCGTCTGCAAATGAATGTCACCCTTGTCGTACGCCAGCTCTGCTTCATAAACCGAGCTAAACGCCTTGATGTGATCAGTCTGCGCCTGCGGCTTGTCATAGGTCAGGTAGTAGTTACCGAGCACGATGTCCTGCGAAATGTGCAAGACTGGCGCACCGTCAGCGGGCTTCAATAGGTTATTGGTGGCGCTCATCAACTCGCGGGCTTCAGCTTGCGCTTCTTTAGACAGTGGCAAGTGAACCGCCATCTGGTCACCGTCAAAGTCAGCGTTAAATCCAGCACAGACCAGTGGGTGAAGCTGAATCGCCTTACCTTCAACCAAAACCGGCTGGAAGGATTGGATTGACAAACGGTGAAGTGATGGAGCACGGTTCAATAGAACGTATTTGCCTGCAATCACTGCGTCCAGCGCATCCCACACAACTGCTTCGCCTGATTCGATCAAACGGGTTGCTGAGCGGATGTTGTGAGCAAATTCACCCTTGATCAGCCAACTGATGACGAATGGTTTGAACAGTTCAAGTGCCATTTGCTTTGGCAAACCACACTGGTGAATCTTCAATTTTGGACCAACAACGATCACTGAACGTCCAGAGTAGTCGACACGTTTACCGAGCAGGTTTTGGCGGAAACGTCCTTGTTTACCCTTCAGCATGTCAGAAATTGACTTCAGACGGCGGCGACCACCAGTCGAACTGACGGCACGACCACCACGAGCAGCAGCATTGTCGATCAATGCATCAACCGCCTCCTGCAACATACGCTTTTCATTGCGCTGAATCACTTCTGGCGCATTGAGCTCAACCAACTTCTTCAAACGATTGTTACGGTTAATGATACGGCGATACAAATCGTTCAAATCAGACGTTGCAAACCGACCACCACTGAGGGCTACCATCGGGCGGAGGTCCGGTGGGATGACTGGCAATACCGTCAGACAGAGGCTAGACGGCTTGATGCCAGCGGCGTGCATGCTCTCCAGCATCTTCAGACGCTTGAGAATTTTCTTCTCGCGCTGACCTTTGGCGCTCTCAGCCTCTTCGGTCAGCTGGGCGATTAATTCTGCCAAATTGATCTCATCCAGCAACGCCTTGAGCGCGCTTGCACCCATACCAACCTCGATCAGCTCGTCGTACTCCTCTGGCAGGTTGCGATAATCTGTCTCTGAGATCAGCGCACCCTTGATGAGGCTTTCAAGCTGCGATTTCTTTGTGGTGCACTTATCGTTAAGTTCCTCGACCTCGCGGCTCTGTTCCTTCGCGAGCTGCTTGATATCAGCACCGTCAGCCTCGGCGAGCTGCTCGTAGCGCATCTTGATCGCCATCCGGCCGGCCTCAGTCTCAGCCTCCAGATCTGCCAGATACTGGTCGCGCGTGACCTCATCAACCTTGAGAATGACATAGGTCGCAAAGTAAGCTACTCGCTCCAAGTTACGAACCGTCATACCGAGCAATTGACTCATGGCGCTTGGCGTACCGCGCATAAACCAGATGTGGGCGACTGGCGCTGCCAACTGGATGTGACCCATGCGCTCACGGCGAACGATTGACTTGGTGACGAGTTCACCGTTCTTGTCAACCGCAGCTTCGCGTGAACGAACACCTTTTAGCTTTGAGTCGTGTGGATTGATGTCCTTAACCGGGCCAAAGATTCGCTCGCAGAACAAGCCATCGCGCTCTGGTTTTTGGGTGCGGTAATTGATCGTTTCTGGTTTGAGAACCTCGCCATGACTCCACTTTAGGATGTCATCAGCGCTGGCCACCGCTAGGCGTACCGCATCAAAATCGCTAATTCCGGTCGCGTTAAATGAATATTGCGCCATCTTACGCCTCCTCCTTTATTTCTTCTACTTCGTCAATATCTTGTACGCTCATGCCAGCCTCGATGTCACCGATATCATCTGATTCATCCAAGTAGACCTGATCATCATCGTCATCATCATCGTCGCTTACTATGTGCGGTACGGTTTTATCGGCTGGGCCGCTTGAAGCAATAATATGCTCAGCATCAACTACACCACCCTCATCAAGCAGGTCAACCCGAAGACCCAATCCCTGGAGCTCCTTGACGAGCACGTTGAACGACTCTGGGAGCTTTGGACCGACGATTGGCTCGTCTTTGATGATTGATTCATACGCCTTGGCACGGCCATAGACATCGTCAGACTTGATGGTTAGCATTTCCTGCAAGGTTGCTGCCGCACCGTAGGCTTCCAGTGCCCAGACCTCCATCTCACCAAAGCGCTGACCACCGTTCTGTGCTTTACCACCGAGCGGCTGCTGAGTGACCATGGTGTATGGACCAGTTGAGCGGGCGTGAATCTTGTCAGACACCATGTGGTGCAATTTGATCATGTGCATGACGCCGACTGTGGTGCGCTCTTCAAAGGCTTCACCGGTACGGCCGTCGAATAGTTGTGATTTACCATCGCGCGCCAGTCCTGCTTTTTCTAGTTCATCAGAAATTGTTGCTGATGGCACGCCATCAAACGATGGGGTTGCGACGCGGTAGCCCAAGGCCTTTGCCGCCATACCGAGGTGCGTTTCAAACAGCTGACCAAGGTTCATGCGGCTCGGCACACCCAGCGGGTTCAAGATCACATCAACTGGTGTACCGTCTTCCATGAATGGCATATCTTCGACTGGTAGCACCCGCGCGACCACACCCTTGTTACCGAAGCGACCAGCCATCTTGTCACCGACACCGATCTTGCGCATCTGCGCCACAAAGATCTGGATTTGCATCAAGACGCCAGCCTTGAGCTCGTGGCCATTCTCGCGGCTAAAGATCTTGACACCGACGACCTTGCCGCCGCCAGCGTTGTTCATCCGCTGTGAGGTGTCGCGGACATCCTTTGCCTTTTCACCAAAGATAGCGCGCAGCAGGCGTTCCTCAGAGCTGAGCTCCTGCTCGCCTTTCGGCGTAATCTTACCAACCAACACGTCACCGGCCTTGACTTCAGAACCAATTTGGACAATACCGTTTTCGTCCAAGTGGCGTAGGCTATCCTCCGACACATTCGGAATATCGCGGGTGACGATCTCTGGGCCGAGCTTGGTCTCGCGAACCTCTACGTTGTAATCTTTGATATTAATACTGGTCAAGCGATCGTCCTCCACCAAGCGACGGCTGAGGATAATCGCGTCCTCCATGTTGTAGCCGCCCCACGGCATAAAGGCCACTGTCAGGTTTCGCCCCAGCGCGATCTCACCCTCGGCAATCGACGCACCCTCAATGAGGATGTCGCCCTGCTTGACCGTGTCGCCACGGGCTACGCGAACCTTTTGGTTGTAGCAGCGATCGTCATTGTTCTTGACGAAGTGCCGCAGCGCGTAGACCTTGACGCCATCAGCATACTTGACATGAATTTCATCAGCATCAGCCCGCACTACTTCACCATCAGCCTCGGCCTGGATCAGGTGGCCACTATTCTCGGCCACTGCCTGCTCAATGCCGGTACCGACAACCGCCGGCTCTGGCGTGAGCAGCGGCACTGCTTGGCGCTGCATGTTCGAGCCAGTCAAGGCGCGGTCAACACGGGTTTTCTCGATAAATGGCACCAGCGCTGCCGTCGAGCCGAGGATCTGCTTGTGAGCAGCATCCATGAAGGTAACTTCTTCGACGTCGACCTGACCTGGCTGGAGGAATTTGCGGGCGCTGACACGGCTGTCGGTGAATGACTTGTCATTATTCAAGCGCGCCCCGGCATCAGCGATAACTTCGCTGGCCTCCTGAGCGGCATCCAGATAGACCACTTCGTCTGTCACCCGACCATCGGTGACGCGTAGGTACGGCGTCTCGATAAAGCCATACTCATTGACCCGCGCGTAGGTAGCGAGGTTCAGCACCAGACCAACGTTGGCACCCTCTGGCGTCTCCACCGAACAGATGCGGCCGTAGTGCGTTGGGTGAGCGTCACGAACGTCAAAACCAGCGCGCTCACGACTCAAACCACCGGGGCCCATTGAGCTCAATCGGCGCTTGTGGCTGAGCTCGGACAGTGGGTTAACCTCATCAAGGAGCTGACTCAGCTGCGAGCTGGTAAAGAACTCGCGCACTGCTGCTACCACTGGCCGCGCATTGATCAATTGGCTCGGCATGACGTTCTCCATATCAGCCACGCTCATCCGGTCCATGGCGTTACGCTGCATCCTGAGCATACCGACGCGGAACTGACGGGCAATCAGTTCGCCAACCAGCTTGACGCGGCGATTACTCAGCGCATCGATGTCATCAGCTGGCTCTTGGGTATTATTGAGGCGAATAATCTCGCGGATGATAGCCACCAAGTCGCTCATCTGGAATATACGATTCTCAGCGGTATTAGCAACGTCCAGGCCCAGACGCTGGTTCATCTTGTACCGACCGACCCGGCTATAGTCAAAGCGCTTGAAATCAAAGAACATTCGCTCAATCATCTGGCGCGCGTTATCAACCGTCGCTAAATCACCCGGCCGCAGGCGACGATATACTTCAATCAGCGCTTCATTGGCACCACGAGTTGTGTCCTTATCCAAGGTTTCTTGGATGTAGCTAGTCTCACCAGTGTCAATGTCAGCAAATAATTCACGAATTTCTGACGTTTTTGGATGGCCCAAAGCCCGTAGTAATGTCGTCACTGGCAATTTGCGACGACGGTCAATCTTGACATAAATCGTGCCATTAGTCGCCGTTTCAAACTCCAGCCAGGCGCCGCGACCTGGGATCATCTTGGCGCCGTAGTAATTACGGCCAGCCACGGTGTCAGCAGTAAAGAATACACCGGCCGAGCGGATCAGCTGGCTGACCACCACGCGCTCCGTACCGTTGATGATGAAGGTACCGCGCTCGGTCATCCATGGATAATCGCCGAGGTAGATTTCCTGCTCTTTGACTTCGCCGGTGACCTTGTTGGTTAGTTCGACGGTTGCGTGCAGTGGCGCTTCAAACGTCAAATTGTTTTCCTTGGCGAACTGATCGGTGGTCTTTGGTTCGTCAAAATGATACCTGCCGAACCGCAGCGCCAACTTCTGACCAGTGTAGTCGTCAATTGGGTTAATTTCTGAAAAGATTTCGCTCAAACCATCCTCGACGAACCAGCGCCACGAGTCCTCTTGGTGAGCGATGAGATTTGGCATGGCGATCGCACTGTCTGTTCCAGTGAAAAAGACGCGCGCGCCACGAGTGGTCTGTTGAGCCACAGGCGTTACTCCTCGCATTGATTATAATTGGTGATCACGGCCGGAAGATCTCTTAGTCTCAGCACGAGCCCGAGGTTTGCCCGCCCATCAAGCTCGCCCCTCGCTAAAACTACACTACTTCACTGTGACACATTATGACGCATGGAGCGATGAATTGCAAGAGAAAAATGATGAAAAATTGACCATTGTTAAGCGACGGCCAGCTCTAAACGGAGACACACTTCACCCAGTAATCTAGCTGCACGCTCACCGTCAGTGATCGTCGCTAACCATTCCCAGCTTCCATCAGTTTGAAGCTGCGCCGTATGTAGTCGATAATTACCAGCGATACCACCAACCGAGTCATGTTTGACAGTACGACTAACTTGGTGATTTTGTGGATTAATATCTTTAACGTGACCCGGTAGCAATAGAGCCTGCTCGTCAATATACATACCAAGATATATTGGCTGATTATTTGGCCCAGTCTCATGGTTAAGTATCGCACTTACCAGTCCCCGAAACAGATCCCAGCGTTTCATATTTCTAGCCCCATACCGCTCGAGATATATCAGATTATTATCCTGTACATCCGGAATATCTGAGGCCAAGCCTAAGGCGTCGGTTCGACCTACACTTGCTGCCGCCTTGATTGACGCATCTGCGAGCGCAACATAGATACCACCCTCGGCAAGATCGGCTTGCCTCCGAAGTACTTCGGGCGTAAACTGTTCAGATTGATACAATCGCTTTGTCTCGGAAGCGCTAATATCTGGCTTCACATGTACGAGAGACTCAACCCACAAGTGGCGTAGCTCATCACACAATGAATCGGTAATATCACCACCACTTAATCGAACTGTCTCGATCATGTCCTCTCCTGTTTATGAAAATATACTACAAGTATCGAGTAATGCTGTCAAGAATCCGCGCGTGCACTTCCTTCGGCGTGCCGGTGGCTGACAATAGCGGGATATTTCGCTCGGCGGCGATGGCCTCATAGGCGTGGTTAACCCTGTCCTGAAACGACTGTTCACGCGACTCAAACGTATCAGGATGAGCGACGTGCCCGCGCTCCGCGATGCGCTGCTGGCGCTGGGCGTCACTGAGTGTCAAGACCACCATCGCGTCCGGCTGCAGGTATCGCTCGTCGGTAAATAACTTCGTCATCCGTATAATCTCCTCTGTGTCCAGCCCGTCGCCATAGCCCTGATAAGCCAGCGTCGAGATATAATTACGTGCACTCAGGACGATCTCGCCGCGCTGCAGAGCTGGCTGAATCTTTTCGCGCCACAACTCGCGCCGCGCTGCCGAGAACAACGCTAGGTTAATTTCACTAGAGCGCACTAGGTTTCCATTTTTGACAATGCGCCTCAGTTCATTGGCTACCGGCGTCGACTTTTCTGGATCATCACTACCTGGCTCTTCGACCACGCACACGACGCGGCCGCGCGCCCGGAAATAATCCGCCAACATGGCTACTTGGGTTGACTTGCCCGTGCCATCGTTGCCCTCGATGACGATGTATCGACCGGGACGGCTCATTTGATGCCCTCACTCAGCCCGGCGATAGTCGCTGGTGCATGTCGCTGATCTTTGAACGCCCGCGGTAGCATCATTTCTGGCCGCCAGCTGCGGATAAGCTCGGTGAGGTCGTCGGTGTGCTGGTACTTGCCGCTGATACCGCCGCGCCCGCCGGCATAACCGCCATCCACCGGTCCAGTCTGGTGAAAAATTAACTGTCCGATGCGCTCGCCGACTGGTAGCACCACACTTTCGTGCTTGTTCAAATTGTAAATCTCAAGCGTAATCCGATTGATATAACCCGGGTCGATCCAGCCCGCGTCAAAACACACCGCCACGCCGTTACGGCCCCACGAGCTGCGGCTTTTCACCTCGGCCGCGCCGCCATGCGCCCGAATACCCACAAACTCGTGCGTGTGCGCCAAGATCCGCTCGCCGGGACGCAGCACAATGATTGGATGTTCGTCCGGAATATTACGAAACCGCCTAAATCCGTTATGCTCGCACCACTCGGCATGCGGTATCGCCATCAGTGGCCCCTTGAAATATCGCGCCACCTCCGCTTCGTCAAATGGATTATAGACGCTTGACTGATCGTCAAATTCCTGTTTATAAAAATAATGCCCCAGTGTAAAATCTAGGCTAGCCTCTGACACATTATCTGAGGTAAATGGCGTACAGACGATCGTTCCTTCCTTGATCGCTGCCAAAATTTCCCGATTTGAATACACGCTCATGCCGCGCCTCCTCTTGTTTATCTTACCTCACTCCCCCGAGTGATTCTATTATGGCAACATTTACCCCTCGGGGCAAGCTTTTCGTAAATTTTACATCATGCTAGACTGAAGCTATGGAAAAAGCTATCATCGTTGCCTATGATACCAACCGCGCCATCGGTCGGGGTGGTGATTTACCGTGGGGTCGCAGCTTGCCAGCAGATTTGGCGCATTTCAAGCGGCTGACCAAAGGCGGTGACATCATCATGGGCCGAAAAACCTTTGAATCAATCGGCTCTCGTCCACTGCCAGAGCGCGAAAACATCGTCATTTCCTCACGACCGACAGGCATCAAAGGCGTCCTCACGGCAGTGAATTTAGAAAGCGCCCTAGCGCTAGCTCGTTACAAAACCTTCATCATCGGCGGCGCGCGGGTCTATAGTTGTGCGCTGGAAATCCCAGCAATTGACACCATTTACGCCACCGAGGTCGACGCTGCATTCCCAGACGCCGACACCTTTTTCCCAGAGATTGACATGACCACCTGGCAGGAAGTGAGCCGCATCCATCATCCCGCGGACACCGAGAACAAGTACGACTTTGATTTTGTGATATATCGTCGGATAGATAATTTAGCCGGGCCCAACTCCAAACACCTTTGAATAATTTAGTACGCCAACAAATTGTCCGAACACACTACACCGCAATCGGTGCCTTAATGGGTGGATGGTGCTCGTAATTCTCCAGACGAATATCGTCAATGGTGAAATCGTCGATATTCTTAATATCTGGATTGAGCCACAGCTTTGGCAGCGACAGGGGACGGCGTGATAGTTGCTCGTCAACCTGCGCGCGGTGATTGTTATAAATATGCGCGCTATTCAAGGTATGGACGAATTCACCCGGCTGTTTGTCGGTCACCTGGGCGATCATCGACAGCAGCAGTGCGTAACTAGCGATGTTAAACGGCACGCCGAGGAACATGTCCGCCGAACGCTGGGTCAGTGCTAGATCCAGCTTATCTTTCTCGCCATCTCCACCCGGCCGCACATTGAACTGGAACATGGTGTGGCACGGCGGCAATCCACCAGCTCGGGCGATGTCGTCAATTTCCGCCACATTCCAGGCGCTGACAATGTTGCGCCGCGACGTCGGATTATGTTTTATCATGTCGATGGCGTTTTGGATTTGGTCAATCGTCCCGCCCTTGCTATCAGGCCACTTCCGCCACTGCACGCCGTAAACCGGCCCCAAATTACCCCATTCTTCGGCAAACGCGTGGTCGGTCGCAATCCGCCCAATGAATTGCTTCATGCCAGTGCGCCACTCTTCGCCGTTAATCTCTGGAATGTCCTGACCGGTTTTTTCCAAATAATTCTTGTACGGCCACTCATCCCAAATATGCACGCCGTTTTGCGCTAGATATTCAATGTTGCCAGTGCCTTTGAGAAACCACAGCAGCTCATGTGCCACGCTGGTAAAATACAATTTCTTGGTAGTCATGGCCGGAAAACCATCCGCCAAATCATACCGCGCTTGCACGCCAAATACTTCCGTCGTACCAGTGCCAGTGCGGTCGCCTTTTTTCACGCCGCTGTCACGGACATGCCGCAGCGTATCTAGATATTGTCTCATACCCCCTCCTCGTCTTTTCTTAATTATGACAATATCTCAGCATAACCACAAGCGAAATTGACGGTAGTTTTGACAACGTTACGCCATATTGAATATATTTATGAATCGCGGCGGGAGGCTTCCTGGGGCCTACGCTAGCTTACTCAACACCTTATCCACCAGTCCGTACTGTACCGCCTCCTGAGGGCTCATCCAGTAGTCGCGCTCCATGTCGGCCTTGACTTTATTGAGCTTCTGGCCGGTGTTTTTGGCCATGATTTTGGATAGCATCTCCTTCACTTCTAGCGTTTCTTTCAGGTCGATTTCCATGTCGGTGACCTTACCGCGCGTGCCGCTTGACGGCTGATGGATCATCACCTTGGCGTGCGGCAGGCAAAACCGCTTGCCTTTGGCGCCCGAACTGAGCAGAAATGCACCCATGCTGGCCTGCAGACCAATGCCATAGGTCGCCACGTCCGGCTTGATAAAATTCATGGTGTCGTAAATCGCCATGCCATCATAGACGCTGCCGCCCGGACTATTAATATAGAGCGAGATGTCCGCCCCTGGGTCAACGTACGCCAGGTGCAATAGCTGCGCCACCACGCTGTTGGCGGTATGCTCGTTAACCTCCTCGCCGAGGAAAATAATCCGCTCATTAAGCAGCCGCGAATAAATATCAAACGCCCGCTCGCCGTCGGCCGATTTTTCAATGACGGTGGGGATGAGATACGATGTTGTCTTCTTCATACACAGTTATTATATAAGCTTAGCTCGCTACTGTAAAGAATAGCCTGTCAATCCATTATATATTGAGACTTTTTAGCAGCCGCTCTTGCCCCGCACGTATTAGCTCCTGAGCCTCCTCAGTATGCAGCGGCACCAAGCGAACGTAGACCTGGCCCGATTGCTGTCCAGCAGCAACCAATACACCGAGCTGTTCATCAATATACGCAACGTGTTCAAAGCTATTCTCGCCATATTTAATACTCTCATCCCATATGCTTGGATTTAATATGGCGCTATCACGCCCTCCTGACCATGTCGCAAAGACACCCATCCGGTCAATAGGGTTACTCCAGTGCTTTGCGTGAACTATTGGGCCAATAAAAATTGTATCTGTGTCCGGAGCTATTTGACGTAGTGCATGACCCTCTGGTATATCCAGAGTAACACCGATCTGGTCATGCCTGTTGCAGCCAATGGGAATCACGCCTGTACCTTCCGACGGTGTTGTGATGTGGTGAATTGGCCGTGTTGGATCGAGAAAGGCAATCTCAGTAGCAGAGAATATTGGTCTCGTTGGGTCTCCGGAATTAAATGATTCGCTATTACCCATGATGCTATACGTCGAAGCATAAGGGTCTGACTCCCCGCTATCATCTTTCTCTAATCCATACCCTGCAGCAATAATCTCTTGGATAGAAGCAACATGAGGACTATGGTGCAAATCTTTTACCTCCTTGCCGCCATCTTGCTTTACCCACGACTGCAAGGCCCATGCATGACCAAGACCGCGCTTGACACCCTCTGGAGCGAGCATATGTCCTAATTCGTGTGCAATCGTACCGATGGACACGCCACCCACGTCGCGCACAAATGCAACCGGAGGCTGCCCATCATCATACATCGTTAGACCGGAGTAATAGTACTCTTTTGTATCACCAGAATCGACGATAACCAGTGCCATATCACTTCCTGCTTCATGCGCATGGGCCTGACCAATTGCTTTAAGTATACGCTTACTATAGGCAGGCTGTTCGCCATCCTCAGTTATTCGTGTTGTATCAGGCGAGTGACCATCCCGCGTGAACCGCACATTAAGATCATATAGATATTCAGTTGTTAGTGCGATACGTCCAAGGGCGCTTGATACCCCAGAGCTAATTTTTTCAATATCTTGATGAGGCTCTGCGTTTTCTGGCAATAATTGCACGACAACAACACTTCGCGATCCCGGCGGCGGAGCTTTTCGCTCGTTATTGCGCTGTATCGGTATATTTTGACCTTGTTCTGATCCTAGGTTTTTTATAGCCTCACCGATAAGAGTTCCAGCGCCCAAGCATCCAGCACCAAGCGCCATACCTCCCAAAAAACTGCGACGGCTAACCTTCTCGCCGCTCCCATTTTTCTCTTGGGGGTGCTCAGACTCCAACTCTGGACGCTCAGACTTTGAGGATTCACACATATTTTGCCATTATACCAACTAGTTGTAAGTTTGTCAATAAAACAGGGGCGACCCTTTCGCCATCCCCTGCTTCAGATTATTTTATTGCTATGCCGTCGCTATTTACTATTCAGCTCAACTAGCTTGTCGATCGTCTTGTCGGTGATCATCCGGTTTGCGATGTCACGGTGGACGTTTGGATCGTCAAATCGCGCGGCCAGCTTGGCGTCCTTGCCGTATTGTCGCTTAAAGGTTGCGATTTGCGCATCGAGCTCCTCGCGGCTAACCTCTACGCCCAGCTCCTTTGATAGCTCAGCTAGCACCAAGCCAGCCTTGACCCGCTTTTCGGCCGCTGGGCGAGCCTCTTTTTTCTGCCAATCGGCTTTATCTTTGAAGCCTTGCGTCTTTAGATACGCGTCCATTGTCAGGCCGCGATATGACAAATTCTGCATCAGATCTTGTTCAATTGACCGCAGCTGATCGTCGATCAATAGCTCTGGCAGCGCCACCTTGGAGCTATCCGCCAGTTCCGCCACCAGCTCATCCTTGAGCTTCTCCTTGGCTTCGCGCTCTTTTTGTGTGGTAATCTCGCGCTTGATGTCAGCCTTCAGCTCTTTGATGTCGGTAAACGGGCCACATTTGGCGGCAAATTCATCATTGAGTTCCGGTAGCTTCAGCTCATTTACTTTGTGCAGCGTTACGCTAAACACCACTTTGGCGCCGGCCAGATTTTCAGCATGGTAATCCTTTGGAAATTCGAGGTCGAGATCAAATGTCTCGCCGGCCTTGTGACCAACCACGCCCTCTTCAAAGCCGGGGATAAACTGACCACCGCCCAGCTTCAGGGCAAAATCCTTGGCCGAACCGCCGTCAAACGCTACACCGTCTTTCTTGCCGACAAAGTCGATGATCACCTCGTCACCTTCTTGAGCTGCGCGCTTGACCTCGGTTTTGTCGACAAAATTCTGCTGCATTCGCTCGATGATTTCGTCGACGTCCTTGGCCTCAACCTTGACAGCCCGAGGCTTAGCCTTGAGCTTTTTGTAATCGCCTAACTTGACCGGCGGCACAACGGTCGCCTCAGCGGTAAACTCGACTTCTTGATTGGGGACAAATTTCTTGACCTCAACGCTCGGCCGCTCTAGCGCCTGCAGCTTCTCGTTCATAAAGGCCTCGGCGACCGCCTTGGACAGGGCGTTATCGAGCACCTGCTCCTGGAGCGCCATTGGATTGACGTGCTTGGCGGCCACGCTGACTGGCACTTTACCCTTACGAAATCCCGGCACCTTGAGGTCGCGCGCCATCTTGGTCAGCGCCACCTGCTCGGCCGCATTCAGCTCGTCCGCCCCGAGCGTAATTGTCAAACAAACGTTAGTATCTGATAGTTTCTTTACAGTAGTCTTCATACCTACCTATTATAACAGGGGTAGCACTAAATCTCAAACGCTGCGTCGTCATCACCGTCGTAGCGCCGATCTTTGACCACGCTGATCATTCGCTCGAGGCTGACTTTTTGCTCGGTTGACTCGATGAGGTTTTTGATCGTGTAGACACCCGAAGCAATCTCTTCTTCGCCGACAAACGCTACGAATGGAATGTTCTTTTTGAGCGCGGTTTTCAGCTGCTTGTCTAACTTGCGCCCGCTGAAATCTAACTCGGCCCGCACCCCCTCGCTGCGTAGCGTCCGCGCCAAAGTATCTGCACCACCCAGCGATGCCGCGTCCACCGCGATGATGTACACATCGGTATGCGTCGTTAGTTTTGGTAGTAACTCGTGCACCTCAAGGAACTGCTGCATCGTCGTCGCACCGAGCCCCACGCCGACCGTGGCGACTGGCTCGACACCAAACAGCCCGACTAGCCCATCATAGCGCCCGCCGCCGAATAGCGCTCGATTATTCTCCGGCGAATTATCGAAAAACTCAAACACCGTACCACTATAATAATCCAGCCCGCGCATCAGCGTCACGTCGAACATCGCATTGCCGATGCCTTTCTGACGCAGCAGGGTCATCACCTGACGAAGCTGCTGGACGCTCGGGCTATCCGCCAACTCCTCCGGTAGGTCATCGACGCTACGCATACTAATCAGCTGCGCCAACTTTGGCAGGCCCGCCTTGGCCTCTTCTGAGCCAAAAATCTCGATGGCTTGCTCGCGGAAAGCTTCTGGCGAAATCTTATTCTTTCGATCAAGCAGCCGCGTCATCATCTGGGCGCCGATCACGTCGAGGCCGAGAAAGCTACTCATCAACTGATTGATCAGCTGGCGATTATTCACCCGCACCGTAAACATGTCTTCGCGCGCACCAAAGTTCATGATGCTATGGTAGCCAAACTCGATAATCTCCGCATCCGCCCACGGCCCCTCCGCGCCAAACAAATCAGCATTCAGCTGCCAAAACTCACGCTCCCGCCCGCGCTGCGGCCGCTCATAGCGCATAAAATTAGCGATAGAATAGAGCCGGGCCGGCATGGCCAGTTCCTGGCGCCGACTGGCCACCATGCGAGAAATCGACGGCGTCATTTCCGGGCGAATTGCCACCTGACGACCACCACGATCGGTGAATAGATATGTCTGCTCGCCCGCTAATTCCTGCCCCGATTTGGCGGTGTAAATATCCAGCGGCTCGAGCAAGGGTGCGCCGTACTCCTCGTACCCAAAACTCTGCGCCGTGGCGTGCCACACCTTGAAAATATAGTTTTGCAGGCGCTTATCCTCCGGGAAATAATCGCGCGCGCCCTTATAACTCTGAGTTGATAAATTGCTCATGGTTGCTTTTATTGTGGCACAGTGGGGCAAATTTTTCAATAATAACGGCGAGCGAGGGCTTGAAGGTTATCCACCGAGCACATACTGCTGCAGCCAGCAGTACATCGCTACAGTCGCTGCCGCGCCGACATTGATGGAGCGGGTCGAGCCGAATTGTTCAATTGCCACAATTTTGTCCGCCGCCTGCACCATTTCCTCGGAAATCCCTGGACCCTCTTGACCGAACACCAGCACCGCACGCTTTGGCAAGCTCGTCTCTGACATATTGACGCTACCCGGGATATTATCAATCGCGATGATTTCTCTGCCCTCAGCCCGCATTAACCGGGCAAACTCAGCCGTCGAACCGACATACTGCACGTGCAAATATTTATCCGTCATCATGGCGCCACGCTTATTCCATTGCCGCCTGCCGATAACATAAATCTGCCGCACCCCAAACGCATTGGCGCTCCGGACAATCGTCCCCATGTTAAAATCCCGCTCGGTATTTTCCAGAGCAATCACCAAGCCGTGATCCTTGGCATCCAGCTCCTTCACAATTTCCGCCTCGCTCCGACCCTTGAATTTGTCAATTACATTTCGTGTATCTTGCATCTCTGTTATTGTAGCAAACGTTACGAAAAAGAGACAAAAGATCTTCTCATCGTCATGAAAAATGTAGCGTGCTTTCAAGCGCTCACACTATCTCACAACAAACGAAACTTTAATCACATCACCAATAGCGATGTATTCTTTCTGACGGACTTTTGCGGGCAGCGCCAAAAACTGCGAGCCGTCGCCCATCGGCAGTAGTGATGTCTGCCATGATGAGCCGCCAACCGTCGCCTTCACCGCCACTAAGCCCCTCACTGCAAGCGGTTTGAGTTCGTCAGTGAATTCTTGAGGCGCAGCAACATAATACCAGCCGCCAGCCTGCGGGAATAAGCGCACCTCGGATGTAAATGTATACGGTTTTGCCATAGCTATTTTGCCTGCTCCGTTAGGTTAATTGTCGCAAGTTTATCTTATTCATGATATGTAGTATACCACGAAAACAACCGCCCAAATGAGCGGTAATTTTCGTAACTCTGCTATCCTGGTGCGGATGAAAGGACTTGAACCTTCACGTACTTGCGTACACTAGCACCTGAAGCTAGCGCGTCTACCAATTCCGCCACATCCGCGTGACTACCGAGTATTATACACGACTAGCCGCCCCGCCGCAAGGAGTTTACCTAGCCGTTTCAGCCCGCCAGCCGGCACCAAGCATTTAACTCTTCTGCCAGCTGCTTCATCGGCACGGCAGTCTTGATACCCGGCGCGAGGATGCCTTTTGGATCAAAGATGTGCTTGATTTTTATATACAGATCACGCTCCTCGGTCGTGAGTGTTGGCTGGACAAAGGCAGCCTTGAGCCGACCTTCGCCGCCAAATCCGGCGAACGACCCTTCGTGGCTAGTCACGATCCGCACCATGTCCGAGCAGAGTTTGAGGATACGCTGGCGGTCACTGACCTTTTTGCTCGAGAACACCGGATAGCAATTAATTATACCAGTCGTCGCGTCGATAAACAGTGGCATGGCCATATCATATTCTTTCTCAAGCACACGCATCGAATTGATAAAGCCGTCCAGCTGCACACCCGGCAGCCACATCCCAGAGAACGCTTGGGGCATAATACCGTGCTCGTCCGTGGGGTGCTCCGCCAGGGTCAGCACTGAATGGAGTGTAAACACCTCTTTCATTTCCATGTTGCGTAGCTCGACCTTTGCTGCCGTACCACCGCGAAGCGTGCGCAGTAACTTCTTGGCAGCCTTGTTGCGCGCTCGGTCTGAAAATGCGTGAAAGAGCGCCACCACCACGCCACCGCGGTAGCATTCTTTCGGCGCCCACGCTAGTTTTTTGCCTTGTGCCGCCGCCCGCGAAAAGAGTCGCCCGTCGATCAGCTCGACCGTCGAGGCGCCCGCTTGCAGCGCCGTGTCGACCGCTGCCTGCGCTGCATTCATTGAACTATAGGCCGCACTCACCACAGCTATCTCTGGGCGGATGAAATCAGCCTTCATGATCAACTCACCGATGATACCGAGGCTACCTTGGGCACCGACAAACAGTGGTGTGAGATCAAACGATCCATCGCGCTGCCGTACCTGAGCGATACTCGCAAAACCGGCCAGCTCTGGCACACTGGTATCAATACGGTTGATCAGCGCCTCGTTATCTGTTATCACATTATCCAGCTGGCGGTACAATTCACCCTCAAACGTTGCCAGGCCCTTTTTCTTGCTCAGTTCACGCTTCGACAGCCGACCAGTTTGTATGATATCACCACTTGATAAGACAACTTCCATCTGGTGAATCGACTGACTCAATAGGCCATACGCCGAGGACAACACGCCAGCCGCCCCAGCGCTAATCGCACCACCAATTGTACCATCTTCACCCGTCAATGAAATCTCTGGTAGACCCAGTCCTTTATGCGTCGACAGCACCGCCTGCGCTGCCCTGTGAGAAATGCCCGACTGGATATGGATCAGCTGCTGCTTGGCATCAATCCCGATGACGCTGTGCATATGCGCTGACATGTCAATGGCGATACCGCGCCCGATCGCCGCGCCCGTACCATCCGTGCCGTGTCCACGCGCATACACCGGTAAGACATGACCCTTCTCTGCTAGCTGCGAACAAAACCGCAAGATCTTACGCACATCACTCGTATCTGCTACCTGTGCGATCAGCTCCGGCCGGCGCGCGAGCACACTCCCGTCCCGCTGCACGTCCGCCAAAGCACCATCGTGCGTCACCACTTCACCTGTCAGATGTTCATTCAAATACGTCGCAACCTTGTTCATAGTCCCCCTTTTTCTGTTAGTTTCATGATAGCACGGTCGAGATGGAGCGTAAAGTATATTGCCTGGGTATGTCGGGTCGTGTATAATTGGGGGTAGATACGCCCAAAGACACGGCGTATATCTTTGACAAGTAGCTATGCGGATGTGGTGGAATTGGTAGACACGCATGCCTTAGGAGCATGTGCCTCACGGCGTGAAGGTTCAAGTCCTTTCATCCGCACCAAGATATGATTTTCAAAAATTGTCGCCTAAATCGGCGACTTTTTATTTTCTCATACATTATTATTGACTATGCCAAAACGCCTATGCTACAATCACGCCAAGGCAAACAATAACACAAGACATCTACTGAGGTGATCGAGGGGGGTTATATTATACTATGAGTAAAGCAAATAATTATTTCCAGCGGCAGCGTATCGGTCTGGCAGTCGTCGGCGGCATTATGGCGCTGCTGGTAGCGTTTAGCTTGACACCAACGTTTGCTGGTGTTGTCGCAACCATTACCAACAGCGTAAACACCGCTTCAACTGGTACACTAGTCATGGAAGAAAAGAACCAGGATGGATCAGTCACCTGTACCACTACTGGTACTGGTAGCGCAACGTGTGCAACCATCAACAAGTATGGCGGCCAGGCACTCGTTCCAGGCGGCAGTACTGACACCACCGTGAAAATCACCAACAAGGGTAGTATCGCTGCCAGCGCCTTTACCGTCAAGGGTGGCACCTGTACAACCGAGAACGCACCAGGCGCATCGGTCTCTGGTACTGGTAACTTGTGTAGCAAAATGACTGTTACCGTCCGTGCTAACGGCACACAAGTATGGACTGGCACCGCAGAAGCCTTCCAACAGGCAGCAGCACAAGATATCAAGACAGTCGTTGGTCACCCAATTGCACCAAACGAGACTGTCACGCTGGTCATCACCGCTGCACTTCCGGCAAACACCGACGCCAGCTTCCAGGGCCGCCAAATTTCACAGCCAATCACCTGGCAATTCAGCGCCTAGTAGCTCAAAATAGTAGTCG
Organism: uncultured Candidatus Saccharibacteria bacterium; assembly: GCA_963553645.1. Lineage (GTDB taxonomy): Bacteria > Patescibacteriota > Saccharimonadia > Saccharimonadales > Saccharimonadaceae > Nanosynbacter. The sequence continues at coordinate 19,151 of CAUVPF010000001.1, forward strand.
TAAACCTGATACGTTAAAGGACGATGAAATTTAGTAAGACCAGCATTTGGGTAGTCGCAGCACTGAGCCTCCTGAGTTTGGGCTCAGTGCTCGTGCTACACCTGGCTGGTTTTCGCTTTTTTACGATTGCCACCCCAAGTATGGGCGAAACCGCTCCAGTCGGCACGCTAATCGTTACACAGCCGCAACAATCATACAACCAAAATGATATTATTTCTTTTTATCGCAGCGGCAGCGTTTATACACACCGTCTAGTTAAAGTTAACGACGATAATAGCTACACCACCAAAGGCGACCTCAACGCCGCAGAAGACTCCCTGCCAGTAGCCAATCGAGACGTTATCGGCAAGGCGGTTGTAGTAGCTCCAGTCTGGGGCTGGGTCTGGCGGGCGGCACCAATTTTGCTGATTGGCTGGATTATCGTCTACCTAATTTCGTGCATTAAGCGACTGCGTGAACGCTGGCGTTGGCCAGTTCGCATTATTGGCGGCACACTGGTTGTTATCTTAGCAACATTAATTCTTAATCCGTGGCTCCGTGCCGACATGCTCAGTATCGCCACTCACCAGAAAGATGACGTGCGACTTCATGTCGTCAATACTGGCATATTCCCAATCCGTGACGACAACGGCGAGCGTGTCTATCCCGGCCAAACCGCCATCGTTCGAGCTACCGAAACCGATTCACAAGGTCGCTATGTTTATGTACCCCGACCGTCCCTCGGAACAGTAGGCGTTATTTTCGCCCTGCTCTGGTGTCTATTGCCATTATTTATAGCACTATTAGTAAAACTGCCGCCCCCAGAAGACGAGGCTACTGGCCTAGAATTGACCCGCGAACGGCGACGCAATATGACCTTGCTCGGTATTATCATCTTGTTCGAGATAGTTCTGCTTACTGTGCAATTATCTTCGCTGGCAAGTTTTACCGCAACCATACAAAATAGCACAAATACAGCCCAAGCACGTGCCTATTTTAAATGCTCCGAAGCTATCTGGAGTCGCTCACAAATCCCGCCAAATCCTCGGCCATATTTTGCCTGGGCACTCAATAGCGATCATGCCGCCAACCCCGTCGTAACAGATCTCTCTGGCAATGATAATCATGGCAAGCCCTCACCGAGTGATGGCTCACCGAGCCGTGCCAGCGTCTGGAATACAGGCTGTGTGCGTGACGATCGTCGCATTTCAGTATTCAACGGAGTTAACGCCTGCTTGACACAAGGAACATCAGCAGACCAGAAGGTCAACCCAGCCCCAAATACCTTTAGTCTGGAAGTCTGGTTTAGCACTACCAAGAAAAGTAATGGGCGTCTGATGGGCTTTAGCTCGCTATATGAAGGTGATTATAACGGCGGCGGACAAAGTGATCGCCATATTTACATTGATAAAGACGGCCGAGTCGTATTTGGTGTGTATAGTGGCGGCATCAAGCTCGTCACTTCACAAGCTGGCGTAAACTATGCTGACGGTCGCTGGCATCACGTCGTTGCTACTATGTCGCCAAGCGGTGCAGCACTATATCTTGACGGCGTACGCACAGATACCAATCCATCCATGACTGCCGGCGAAAATGTACCTAATGGCGGCTACTGGAAAGTTGGCTGCGGCAAATTGACGTATTGGAAAAACGCTGACGGCAGTGAATATCAAGGGCCTAAATATTTTACCGGTAGCATGCAGTACAGCTCTGTCTACACGACTGCCCTGACCGAACAGCAAGTCCGTGACCACTACTTGGCAGGTGCGTCATAATAGTGTATAACATAGATATGAGGGAAATTAGCTCAGTTGGCTAGAGCGCACGATTCACATTCGTGAGGTCACAGGTTCGAGCCCTGTATTTCCCACCACTGGTATTATGCAAAGATTGAACAGCTTAGATAGCCACCTCAACCAGATAACCAAGCGTCTTGATAATATAGACCGACGGCTCAGTAATCTCGAGAAATATCAGGCTGAGTCTAAGTCAGTAGCCCGACACGGCGTTCACCGCCTCAACCGACACCCAGCGCCATGGACATTCGGCCAGCATCCAGACGACTACAAGGGCCCGGTTTGGATTCGAATTACTCCTGCTGCCGGCAACGCCAACAAACCGCACACTGTTCGCATCCTTTGGGGTCAGTACCTATTTGAGCAAGAGCTATATATTCCTGACGGGCCGCTCAGCCTGACTCATCACAAGACCAATCTCGGCTCAATCCCGCTGCAAATCAACGTCGAGCCAGCAGCTACCGTCACCGTTGGACAAGGCCCACCGCCTGATGAGGAATGGGTAAACATCGATGAAGGCTGGACGCGGCTGGCTGGGGCGCTGATTTATCAATAAGTATGGTGTTACATAGTCCTCGATAGACCCACCCGACTTAAGGTTAGGAATGGAGAGATGCTTGCCTCTCTGTGCTTGATAAATATTTTTTTATCCCTATAATAACCTGCATGAGTGATTCTATGATAGACAACGCCAAAGGCATGCTAACAGGATTAGCGGTTGGCGATGCATTGGGGATGGTGTGCGAATTTGAGCAGCCCAGGACATTTCCATATGTTGATGAGATGAGGGCCGGCGGGCCATTTAACCTACCAAAAGGATATTGGACAGACGACACATCAATGGCACTTTGTCTAGCCGAAAGCTTGCTCAACAACGGAGGATATGATTCATATGACGTGATGGGCAATTTTACTCAGTGGCGCAATGAGGGATATTTAAGCTCCACTGGCTTTTGTTTTGACTGCGGCGGACAGATTCAAGCGGCTATTCGTGATTTTGAAAGCGATAAAAGTGCTTGGGTTGCTAAAGATACTCCACGCACTGAGGCTGCTGGCAATGGCGCAATTATGCGATTAGCTCCGGTGGTATTAGCAGCATTCAAGCATCGCTCAGAAAAAGACATCCTTGCCATGGTTCGTTTGTCGGCCAGAGAGACGCACTACTCATTTGAAGCCGAGGCCGGTGCTGAAGTTTTCGCTGCGCTGCTCATTCGAGCAATGAAAGCTAATGGCAATAAAACCAAAGTAGCAGACATTGATAATCTAAGTACCAGTAACCTGTTTGATGATATTTGGCGGCGCGTTAGACAACCACAGGAGCTGAATACCAGCGGCTATATCGTTCATAGTTTACAGGTTGCGTGGTGGGCGTTTCAAACCTACGACTCGTTCAGAGATGGCATGCTAGCTGTTGTAAACCTCGGCGGTGATTCCGATACAAATGGTGCAATCTATGGGCAGTTAGCGGGTGCATTTTATGGATATGAAGCAATCCCCATAACCTGGCGCCATGATTTATATGATGAAGCGAATATCACAAAGAAGGCTGAGTTATTATATGCGATGGATAGCTGTGAAATTTTAGTAAGTCGTTTTGAAATCGATAAGCTACCGCCCGCTCGTCAATAATCCGTGTAAATTACATGTATAATAAGTGCCATGAAGACTACCATGAACACCAACACCGAATACAACCCACTTTCACCCGGCCTCTTTGTCTGGATGGATGTGGAGTATACGACAACCGATGTTGATACGGCGCGGATACTCGAAGTCGCTGCGATTATTACCAACCGCCAGTTGGAGCAAATCGGCAAGCCGTTTTCTTTAACCTGCAAGCCCGATGACTTCTCTGGGCATTCTATGCCTGAATCAGTTGTCGATATGCACACGCGAAATGGTCTACTGGACGATATCTCCGCGTCAACATACAATGAGGCCGCACTCGAAAAGCAAGCGCTCAATTGGCTACAGCAAACCGCAAATGACGCTGTTTTAATTCACTGCGGCTATTATCTGCAATGCGATCGCGAGATCCTCGCAAGGCGCATGCCCGCGCTGTACGAGCGTTTGGGATTTAGGCAACTTGACGTACGTTGCGCTGAAGAAATGGCCGATGCTTGGACGAGCCAGGGCCGATATCGACGAACCAGCCGCCACAATCATCGCGCGCTTGGCGATGTGAGGGAGGCGATTTTACTGGCTGGGAAGTACAAAGAGCGGTTTATGCCGCGAGAAATGTCACACGATGCTTAGATAAAAGATAGGCACGACCACTGATAATTCAGCTAGCCAAGCTTCTCATCCCCGCTCATCTGTGCTGCAACTAAAGAATCTCGTATCTCTCGCCGAGCTGCACTGACTGCGAGATGAATTATAGTAACATTCGCTTCTCTAAACTCATTTTCTGCCTGATAGCCAACGTCAACGTATTTTTCTGCATCAGGAAGTATACCATTAAATGCAGCACGAGCGAATTCCAACACTAATTTGTAGTCATTCTCGTTCTTCTCAGCTCGTCGGTCAAGCCGCTGGCACAGCGTCATCGATTCTCTTTCTGTCCCGTCTTTCATGTTTCCTCCTTAAATTTTAATAGCTACACGCTCAATTATATGTGCTTTTGGTCTTGTGTCAATGAGGCTATAAAGTTATGCTATAATGACATAGAGGAAGGTCTGCGATTAACATCAGACCATATTTTTATGAAGGACGCTAGCAAGATTCGAAATATTGCCATTATTGCCCACGTCGATCACGGCAAGACAACCATGGTTGATGGGCTGCTCAAACAGTCGCGCACATTTCGCGACAACCAGGCCGAGATGAGTCAGGAACTGATCATGGATTCGGGCGATCAGGAGCACGAACGCGGTATCACCATCACCGCCAAACAGACCTCGATTTTCTACGGTGATTATAAAATCAATATCATCGACACGCCAGGGCATGCCGATTTCTCTGGCGAAGTCGAGCGAACGCTGCAGATGGCGGACGGTGTGCTGCTGATCGTTGATGCGCAGGAAGGGCCGATGCCACAGACGAAGTTTGTGCTTTCAAAGGCGCTGGAACTGGGATTGAAGCCAGTGGTGGTGATTAATAAAATTGACAAGCCGGCGCGGCGAATTGCTGAGGTTGAAGATGAACTGAGTGATCTATTTTTGGAGCTGGCGACCGATGATAGTCAACTGCATTATCCGATTTATTATGCCGTTGGGCGCGATGGCAAGGCGTGGCGAGAGATCCCTGATGACCCGAGTGAAGACGCCGATCTCACACCGATTTTTGAAGCAATTATCAATGACATCCCGGCGCCGAGCGTCACGGCTGATGGCGGGTTTCAGATGTTGGTGACCAGCCTGCAGTACGATACCTTTCAAGGTAAATATGCCATTGGGCGGATCGCTCGCGGGTCGGTTAAGCGCGGTCTGGCGGTTAGCTTGATAAAACAGGGCGAAATATCGGGCTCAGCGCGAATCGAGAAAGTTTTTGGCTACCGCGGACTGAACCGCGAAGAGCTTGACGAGGCGTTTGCCGGCGACATTGTGGCGCTGGTTGGCGTGAGTGAAGCGCACATTGGCGATACGATTGCTGACAAAGAACAGCCCGAAGCCCTGCCGGCGATTGCCATTGAAGCACCAACGCTGAGCATGTACCTCGGCCCAAACACCAGCCCGATGAAAGGGCGCGAGGGCGAATTTACCACCTCGCGGCAAATTGGCGACCGGTTGCGGCGGGAGCTAGAAACCAATGTGGCACTGCGCGTCGAGGAAAACGGCATCGGCTTTACGGTGTCTGGCCGCGGCGAGCTACACCTCAGCGTTTTGATCGAGACCATGCGGCGCGAAGGCTTTGAGTTTGAAGTCGGCCGCCCGCAAGTAGTGACCATCACTGAGGACGGCGTCGAAAAAGAGCCAATTGAAGAACTGCAAATCGAGATTAGCAGCGAGTTCATCGGCGTGATTAGCCAAGAATTGGGTGCGCGCCACGCTGAAATGAAGTCGCAAGAAACCACCGCCAACGGTGCTGCCCGCATCACCTACGTGCTACCGACCAGGGCGTTGATTGGCCTGCGAAACGTACTGTTAACCGCCACCAAAGGCACGGTGATTATGAATTCCCTGCCGCATGGCTATCAACCGCTGGGCGGTAAATTGCCAAAAACCCGCGGCGGCGTACTCATCGCCTTTGAAGCTGGCACCACCACACCGTATGCGCTGCAGGCGGCCGAGGCTCGTGGCGAACTCTTGGTCGGACCGGGCACGGAAGTGTACGCCGGGATGATTGTCGGTATTTATAACCGCCAAGAAGACATTGAAATCAACGTCTGTAAAGCTAAGCACCTAACCAACATGCGCTCCAAATCGTCCGATGGCACAGTGCAGCTGACGCCATTTACGCAGTTTAGCCTAGAGCAATGCATCGACTTCATCGAGGACGACGAGCTGCTGGAAGTGACACCGAAGTCTTTGCGCCTGCGTAAACGCTACCTTGATGCTAATGAGCGAAAACGTGCGGCTAGGCAATAGCTGAAAGTAACTTTCATCAGACCACCCAGTCGCCAGGCCGCCTGATCCAATCAAAAACCGCCCCCGATACTGGAGCGGTTTTTCTTAGGCACTTCACGCGTTTAGTTGACCAATGTCTCCTTGACACGCTTTGACAAAATGAAGTACAGCGCGATTAGGGCATGTATCACGATCGAGACGACGATGCCAGCAATTAGTAGCGGTATAGAATTCGAAACCGTGCTTGAGAGGCTGTCGCCATAGAGTGAGTATGATCGATCAATTGTACTGGCAACATCACCGGCGACGGCGTAGGCTATGATACTACTGATGATCGTGAACACCGTTGAAATACCGAGGGTAATTAGTGTTATCAGTTTACCGAGGCGCTTACGCATCGCGATCATCACAATGCTGGTGATATAGCCGCCAGCCAATACTGGCGAAAAGATTAGACCAACGACGCCAGTGGCAGTTGCTAGAATCATCATCGAAGCAAAGAAGCTCCAGATATAGCCGATAGCAGCAAGGCCGAAACAAATTAAGAAAAAGATTAACCAGCCGGAAACTCCTTGGAGTGATTGTTGCATCATAACATATTGCACTGGTTGCTGCGGTTGAGCATACTGTGGTTGTTGCATCATTGGTTGAGCCGGCGCAGCAGGCTGCATTGGTTGCTGTGGTTGTGGCTGTACTGGCTGCTGCATATATGGTTGCTGTGGCTGAGCATATTGAGCATACTGATCATACGGTTGCGGCTGTGGCTGCACTGGCTGCTGTGGCTGAGCATACTGTGGTTGTTGCATCATTGGCTGAGCCGGCGCAGCAGGCTGCATTGGTTGCTGTACTTGTGGTTGCATTGGTTGCGGCTGCTGTGGCATCGGCGGCATCGGTGATTCTGATAGTGTTTTAGTTGTTTTCTTGGTTGCCATTGGTAATATCTCCTGTATTATGTATTGTTACTATGGATTATACCATAATAACAGGCTATACTTGAGCATATGCTTCCCAAAAAAACCACAACGATTATCAAGCGTACGCTCGCTCGCACCGCCCAACGTATTGCGCCGATCGACCGCAAAGATCCTGACGAAAAGCTCGGACAATTATTTCATGAGGTGCAGTCGCACCGCGTGTTCGCTGATGGTAAAACCTTCGTTGATCTTGTACCACGAAAGCGAGCCACCCGCATCCTCCAAGAGTATCGCCTCGCCCAGCGCGACCCTAATTTCCGGCTGGATGAATTTGTGAAGCTGCATTTTTATGAATTTGAATCACCGATCAAAAAGGTGAGCTTTGTCCAGGCTGACTCTGCCAGGCAGCATGTCACCAGCCTCTGGCCGCTGCTCATCCGTCACGCCCACAAGTCAAAAGGTTCGCTGATTGCCCTGCCGCATGACTATGTGGTGCCGGGTGGCCGGTTTGCTGAGCAATTTTACTGGGATACCTATTTCATCATGCTGGGTTTAGTGGTGGATGGTAAGTGGAAGCTGATCGACGGCATGATGAAAAATTATGTGTACATGATTCAGCGCTTTGGCTTCATCCCGACTGCTAATCGGACATATTTTCTCAGCCGCAGCCAGCCGCCGTTTTTCGCGGCGATGGTCAAGCTCCTCGCTAGTAAGCCCGGTCGACGTGCTCCGAGCCTGACCTACCTCGAGTATTTTCCGTCGCTGCTGGCCGAATATAAATTCTGGATGAAAGGCCAGCGCAAGCTTTCGAGCATCGATTTTACAGCCACCAACCGTGTCGTGTCTATGCCTGATGGTCAAATACTCAATCGCTATTACGACGACAAGGCCACGCCACGCCCGGAAAGTCGCCGCGAAGATATCGAAACTGCTCGGAACAGCCGCTCCGCCAACAAGGCCAAGGTCTACCTCGACCTGCGGGCTGGGGCTGAGAGTGGTTGGGATTTTAGCTCGCGCTGGTTCAATGATCCGCATGACATTGAAACGATTATGACAACCGACCTTGTGCCGGTTGATCTGAACTGTTTGTTGTATGAACTAGAGATGACGATCGCGCACTGTTATGGCGTACTACGTCAGGCACCGCTCAAGAAACGCTTCATCCGCCTGGCCGAGCGCCGCGCCGAGAGCATCCGCCAGTACTGCTGGAACGAAGCGACCGGCTTTTTCTATGATTATAATTTCCGCACTGGTCGACAGATGCCACACGCGACACTGGCTGGCGTCTTCCCGCTCTACAATGGCATCGCCACCAAGAAACAAGCCGAGCACGTGGCTGAAATGTTACAGCGCGAGTTTTTACGCGATGGCGGGCTGCGGATGACGCTGGTTGACAATGGCCAGCAGTGGGATGCGCCAAATGGCTGGGCGCCACTGCAGTGGGTGGCGGTTTGTGGCTTGAAGCGATACGGACTTGATGAGTTAGCGGAGGAAATTAGGACACGCTGGCTAGCTTCCACCGAACGCGTCTTTGCTGACAAGGGCAAGATGATCGAGAAATATGACGTTGACAGCGAGTCACGCATTGGCGGCGGTGGTGAGTATCCGTTGCAAGACGGCTTTGGCTGGACCAATGGCGTCTACGCGGCGCTGTATGATCGGTTTGATGAGCGCTGCCCAAAGTAGGCTAATTCTTGGTCGGACGCGGGATATCTTCTGGGAGAAATCCCTTTTGGTGCTGAAAACCAGCTTGCCATTTGTAGTCTTTGGCGTAGCCCAGATCTTTCATCAGCTTGGTGGCGGCATTGCGAAGGTGGAGCGGCACTGGCGAGTTCGGATATTGACGCGCCAAAGCGAAAGCCTCATTCATCGCATCAGTGGTCTCACGCGACTTTTGACTGCGCGCCAGGGCAATGGCACAGTGAAATAGATTGTATTTGGCTTCAGGTAACCCAACGCGCTCCACCGCTTCAAAGGTGGCGACTGCCAGGCTCAGCGCACCATTGCCAGCCAGCCCAATGTCTTCTGAGGCGAAAATCACCATCCGCCGCGCGATGAACTTCGGATCTTCACCAGCATCAATCATGCGCGCCAAATAATACGCCGCAGCAGCCGCATCACTGCCGCGCAGTGATTTAATAAACGCTGAGATGACGTCATAATGCGCATCGCCCTTTTTATCATAGCCAGGCAGTCGCCGCTGAGCCGCGGCCTTGACGAACTCTGGCGTGACTTTTTCACCAAAGCTCAGCGCCAACTCCAAATTACCGAGCGCCACCCGCGCGTCGCCGTCCGCCAGTTCTGCCAGATAGTCCAGCGCTTTGGGCGACACCCGCCTGGTTTGTTTCAAAACCTTGAGCGCTCGTTTCAACACTAGTACAATTTCATCTTTGGTAAGTTGACAGAGCACCAGCACCCGCGTCCGGCTGAGCAGCGGCGTGATCACCTCAAAGCTCGGGTTCTCAGTGGTCGCGCCAATCAAAGTAATCAGCCCGCTCTCGACGTGCGGCAAGAACGCATCTTGCTGCGCCTTGTTAAAGCGGTGGATTTCATCAACGAATAAAATCGTCCGTAGCCCCAAGTTCCAGTTTTGCCTGGCGTGTTCGATCACCTTTTTGACGTCTTTTTTGCCACTAGTGACCGCCGACAACTCGACGAACTCTGCATTAACTTCGCGGGCAATAATCCGCGCCAGCGTCGTTTTGCCAGTCCCCGGCGGCCCCCACAAAATCAAGCTAACCGGCTCGCCGCGCCGGGCAATCTGCCGCAGCAGCTCGCCCTCGCCCAGCAAATGACTTTGTCCAATCACCTCATCCAATTTTTGTGGCCGCATCTGCTCGGCCAGGGGTTGTCGCCCGTCTATCACCACCTGGCATCCTCTCGCGGATGATACTGTGAAAAGCGCGAGAAACAATCGGCCGGTCGCCGCCCGAGCGGTTTTGTCTGCAGACGTAACCCTCGATCAATCTGCTGAGCGCTTTCACAGACGATAGTAAACTCCGGCGAGGTCACGTATTCTCGCCATGTCATTCCATCTAGCGGTGCACACTGATCAAGTATTGCAAGTGTCGTTTGATGTACGCTGTCTGCCTCTGATTGACCATCCTTGCGACGAGACCCACGCTGCCCGGCTGCCGTCATTTCCGGCGGTAACGCACAGCCAGCCCAGTGTAAAACCCACGCTGCTGCTCCATTGACCAGACCAGCACCACCAGAACAGTGACTGGTCAGTCGCACAAGTGCCGCATGACGTTCCGCCTCATCAGTGGTGAGCGGTACGACTAGTGTACGACCGGCCTTAATCGCCATCTCATATATCAATCGCTTTTGGTCGAGCTCACCGAACAGATTATCTAGCTGCCTGCTGCTATCTTTGATACTATCGACCAGTGGCGGCAGGTTACCAACTGCCTCCCTAAGAAGCTCAGGCTCGCGCTCACTATACTCACGCGATCGGATAGCTCGAGATATCTGGCACAACCCCCCTATCGCCACCGCTATACCACCAAAAAATGTCGCCTGCTGACCAGCTTCTGGTAACACATTATGCCACACTTCACCCGATAGGGCTGTCAACATGCCGGCGACTACACCAATATTACCGACAACCTCACGCCCACTGCACCCAGTCATTGCGTCACTACTACCGACGACCTCAGGTGACAGTGATCTATTTCTCCTATTTCTTTCATTCTCCGCCATCATCGTTTCATTATATCACGCCCAGAAATTCGCCTCGTCAGGGCATAGTGCGCTATACTAGGATAATGGATAGGTTACGCGTTCTCCTCATATTTGGCGGCGAGTCATCCGAGCACGAGGTCTCGATCAGTTCCGCTACTAATGTGCTAGCGGCGCTGGACACAGCACGCTACGACATCAAACTATGCTACATCGACCGTGCTGGTCAGTGGCGGCTCGTCGAGGCGATCGAGGCACGCGACCGTCCGAGCCCACACTTAACGCCGCAGCTCGGCCAGCGGTCACTGCTCATCGACGGCGTTAACCCGCTGCCGATTGACGTGATAATTCCGGTGCTCCACGGCAAAAATGGCGAGGACGGCAGCGTACAGGGTCTGGCGCAGCTACTTCATATTCCCTATGTCGGCCCGAGTCTCCTTTCGGCGGCCGTCACTATGGACAAAGACATGACCAAACGGCTGGCACTCGGCGCTCATGTCCCGGTTGTGCCGTGGAGAACGCTAGCAAGTGATGCGCCGCAACCGACCTTCGCCGAGATAGCTGATGAACTTGGTACGCCTATTTTTATCAAGCCATCCCGCGCTGGCTCGTCCGTCGGTGTCAGCAAAGTTCACTCGGCCGAAGCATTCACCACCGCGCTTGACGAAGCCTTTCGCCACGACAACACCGTGTTGATCGAACAAGCGATCACCGCCCGCGAGATTGAGCTGGCCGTCCTCGGCTACGGCACATCTGCCCGCGTCAGCGTACCTGGTGAGATTCTTCCTGGCGAAGAGTTTTATAGCTACGATGATAAGTACAGCACCGATAGCACTTCGCGCATCGTTATCCCGGCGGACATTGACGAGTCAGTGACGACAGAACTACAGCACCTCGCACTGGCCGCCTATCACGCGACTAGTGGGCACGGTATGGCGCGAGTTGACTTTTTCCTTGATCCGACGGGCCAGATTTTTCTCAACGAGATTAATAGCATCCCTGGCTTTACCAACATCAGTATGTATCCAAAGCTCTGGGAAGCTTCGGGTCTCAGTCCACGGGCGCTGATTGATGAGCTGATCCAGGAGGCGCTTGCCAGCCATTCTATGCGTGGCGTATAATTTCCTTATAAACAGGAGGTCAATATGGAAATAGTAGCAGTAATTTTAATCATCGTGGCTATGTATGTGCTGAGCGGCATTAAGGTGGTCAATCAATACCAGCGCGGCGTGGTATTGACGCTGGGTAAGTTTACTGGCGTACGCGAACCAGGACTGCGGGTAGTGATACCGATTTTTCAGACGATGATGATGGTCGATGTGCGTTCCACACCAATTGATGTGCCGAAACAAGAGGTCATTACCAAAGACAACGTCACTGTCGGCGTTGACGCGGTGGTCTACTTCCGAGTGATTAACGCGCCAAAGGCAGTGCTGGAAACGACTAACTACATTTACGCCACCAGCCAATTTGCCCAGGCTGCCCTGCGCGATGTCACCGGTAATGTCGATATGGACGACCTGCTTGCCAAGCGTGAGGAGATTTCGCAGCAGATCAAAGAAATTGTCGATGCCGAAACTGACAAATGGGGTATTGATGTCGAGAATGTCAAGATTCAGAATATCGAATTACCTGGCGACATGAAGCGCGCCATGGCCAAGCAAGCCGAAGCCGAGCGTGAGCGCCGCGCCAACATCATCAACGCCGACGGTGAAAAGGCTGCTGCCAAAACGTTGGCGCAAGCGGCGGAGATCCTGGCAAAAACCCAAGGTGCGATTAACCTGCGCACCCTGAACACACTGGAGCGTATCTCAACCGAGCCATCACAAAAGACGATGATGCTCTTCCCGATTGAACTGATTGACGCGATTCGCGGCGGTAAAAAATAGAAAATTACCTAGTTTAACCTTAGTTTTAAGAACCTGGACTTGAAATATATTCAAGGACGTGTTAGTATATTCTAAGTAATGTCTGAGTCTCATGAGTTATCTGAAACATCACTGCCTTCAAAGATGCA
>CAUVPF010000002.1:0-16863 GCA_963553645.1 uncultured Candidatus Saccharibacteria bacterium
GCTCCTTTCATATTCAATAGTAAGCTATTGCCGACAAAAAGTCAATTATATATTGCAAAAAGTTTTATTTAAATTGCTTTTCAATAAAATAACTACCTCATACCCAAGAGGGGGATACTCAAGTTCCTATTCACAGCTACCATTTTATATCAAGCAATTACGTCTTACCGACAAAACCACTCAGTACGCCGTCCAGTTCGCCTTGAGCGAGCCGCACTGCCCACTCTTGACGCTCCAGGAATGATAACAATCCAGCCTTTAGCCCAAACCAGCCTAACTTTTTTCTAGCTTCGGCAACTTTTCTAAATTGTTCCCTGAATGTATAATACTGGTCGCGACAATCTTGCGGAATATCTGAAATTTTGCGGTTTGGCATTATAACATTTACTAATTCCTCAACTTTTTCTTTGTCTTTTGGACGCCAGCCGGTAATTGAACGACATCCATACGCTCCTAATTGAGCAATTGGATTAAGGATAGCGCATACTGTCTCGCCATCTCTCTTCACAAGCCACTGATTAAGACTAGCTGAAGGAATTTCCGTCTCAATACCGCCGAGGCGCCAGTATAGACGACCTTCTTCATTAACATAACGATCACCAACAAAGTCAAATATACCACGGCGGTTTTTCTCGTATGGATTAAGTCCAAATGCTGAAACTACCAACTCATCACCGATAGCGTCAGCAATTTCCTGCCGATAACTCTTCACAACAGCTTTATCTGTGCTTTGCACTAATGTATCAAGGTCTCGCACCGTGCCGTTATCACGTAAGCGCGGTAAATACACGTTATTAGGCAGACAAACGACACGATTATCCCAATCAATTTCGGCAGCGTTAGTAACTGCATGTAGACCTAGCCCGCCGACAACGTTATACGGGAATTCGCAATCTTTCATTCTGTCATGAATGCTACGTCTTACCAGCAGTGGGTATATATTTTCTGAAACTTTACTCATACTATAGTCCTTGTCCGCCTATTGTAAATCATTTGCCTTAGTTATATCAAGTAAATACCCTTCCAAAAACTCACTCCACTCCGGCACATTCTTTTCGCGGAAATAGGCACGAAGGAAATCAACCATAACGTGCTGACGCTTCCCTGCTTCTATTCGCCCCGGCTCCGTTAGCATCAAGCCTTTCAACTTCAGCAGTTTCTCAAAAAAGTGGTTAATAAAGCCGTCGGTATCATGCGTGTTGCCATTAACGTCGTATTCGTGCGCCGCTAGATCAATATTTGGCCAAACCGCGGGGTCAAAAATCCGCCCACCGTGATAGCAAGCGTACATCAATCCTCGTTCAATCCCGACCGCACCGATAGCATCACACATATCGGCGTCAGATACCAGCTGCCCCGCCAGCCGCTGCGGTTGCTTGCCGTTCAAACGTTTACTATAACCAATCGCCGCAATATTTTCTAATACCGCCTGACATAGGTCAGCGGCCACTCCCACCTCCGCCATACCATTGACCGCATTCGTCAATTTCTCTGCCTGCACTTTACCGACTAATTTGTAATCATCAACGTCATGCAACCAAGCCGTCAACAGCACTTCGTGTAGATCCACTTGCTCGCTGCATTCGCTCGCAAAACGTTCCGCCAGCAGTGCCACCCGCTCAACGTGATCATCAGCATGACCTGATGGATCGCCGCCTAATATGTCACGCACTTTATTTTTTATTGTCTCAAGTTGAGCCATCTGCCGTTCGTCCATGAGTTTATTGTATCACCCATGCAGATCTTGACCCGCTAAACTATTTTCATTTTAGCCAAGAGGCGCTATAGTAGTGATGTGAAAACAGCTGTGAAAAGAAAAGTACCTGAATTTATCAAACGATCACTGGGCCGCATACCACGACTGCCAGTGCCAGCACCCGTTTGGCAATTGGATAAAATCGACGAGAGCTTGACGCCAAATATGCGGGCACTCCGGATGACGATGGCGATTGCGGAGGAGCTACTCGCAATGGGAGTGACTGCACGAGACGTCGTGCACATGACCCTGGGAATTACTGATACCTACTGCAGACGGCGTGTTCATATTGATGTTAGCTCAACACTCATCACCATGTCTCAAGATCGCGGCACCGAGCGTGAGCCGCTCACCTTAGTGCGAACGATCACCTTAAAATACGTTAATTACCAAACTATCCAAGCCTTGCAAAACCTTGCGCTATTAATTCGTGATACTCATTTGCCATTAGCCGAGGCAGAGCAACGTGTCGAACAAATCCTCGCTAACCCACGCGAGTACTCACGCTGGGTCACCTGTTTGGCAGGCGGCGGTGTGTCAATGGGCGTGGTGATTTTATTTAACGGCTCGATCTTGATGAGTGGACTAGCGTTTGTGATGGGATTTGCAGCAACAGCAACGATGAGGATTCTAGATAAATGGGGACTCGCAACATTTTACCTGCAAATCATTACCGCACTTCTGATCACCCTAGCAGCAGGCGCCGCTCAATGGCTAAATGGCTGGCTGGGCTGGCAGGTTGATACGACAATGCTGGTGATCAGCGGTATCGTGTTGCTGGTGGCGGGGCTGATGATCGTCGGTGCTTTTCAGGATGCGATTGATGAGTATTATGTAACAGCCAATGCCCGACTGCTGCGGGTAGCTATGGCGACGATGGGTATTGTTGTCGGTGTAATGACCGGGCTATACATTATTCAGCGATTTGGGATTAGCTTTCCGACCACACCAGATCGACTAGGACTAGCTGCCGATATACGAGCGCAATACTTAGGGGCATTGATCATTGCCGCTGCTTTTGCAGCAGGCAATCATGCGCGCCTATTCGGGATGCTGATCGCTGGTGGTATCGGCGTCTTGGGGTGGTGGATATCAAGTGCACTCGTTGGACCGCTCGGAGTCGTTATCGCAAGTGGCGTTGCTGCAACAGTCGTTGGACTGATGTCGGTGCTATTATCCCGACTATGGCGTTTTCCTTCGGTGGCTAGCATCGCTGCCGGTATCGTACCACTGGTGCCAGGCTTATCGCTCTACAATGGCCTAATGGGCATAATAGAAAATCCACCAACCGACCCTGACTTCTTATTGTCGCTAGCAGTATTGGCGCGAGCAATTATGATTGGCGTGGCTATCGCGATCGGCGCATCACTTGGTAATATGATCGGTCGCCAGATGCGGCGCGGCTTAATCCGCTGGTACGGCAAATTGGTACGACAACGAGAAGGTTAGTATTTAAGAAAATTACTTCAATATCACACACTCGTCACCCAGCACCTGGCGCAGCTGGCTCATGAGCTGGTCACCGGCCTCAACACGAAACGGCATGCGCATGGCGGATTTATTAGCCTCACCCAGCACTAGCACTACATCAGTCACGCCGGCATATTCGGAGCAGAGTGACTTGAGTGCCACCAACTTATCATGATCACTCGGGTTTTTGATATGAAGAAATAGCTTTTCTGTCTCGGGCACGGCGTGCGTAGCTACTGGACGCGGCGGCGTATTTGTTGTGTCAGTCGATGTCGACTTCACGTTTGTTCCGTTCGCTGTTGATGTTCGGGTTGCGCTTGCTCGCTGAGTCTTTTGAGTTCGAAAAGCCGTACGCCGCTCTTGCTTGACCTTGCTGCTCATCTTTGGTGCTTCCATTTTACGACCCGTCGATTCATAGCTGGTGATATCACTGTCGGTGATAATCTCAATTTCATCAGCAATCATCTTACTTTCTGAGCCCAAATTACCGTCCCGATCACGAGCTGAGTTTTTACCAGTCACCCGAATGACAGCGTCCTGGACGAGCTTGGCGCCGACTTGCTCATACAAATTTGGGAAAACGATCACTTCACCCTCGCCAAACTTGTCTTCGATCCCGACGAACGCCATCTTACTACCCGACTTAGTGACAATAGTGCGCATGGTCGTAATGATACCGCCGATCGTCATCAGGCGACCGTCATATTCCGGCACCAGCTGCGTTAATGGCTGCGCCTGCTCACTGAGATATATCTCGTAAGCATCAAGCGGATGCGCCGAAATATACAGCCCCATCAGCTCGCGCTCCCACATCAGCCGCTCTTTGTTAGTGTGCTTAGCCGGCGCTGACTGTAGTTGCATCGTTGGCTGAACATTAGCCGACTCGTCACCGAGCATACCAAACAGGTCAGTCTGCCCCGACGCAGCCTCTTTCTGAGTTTTTTGAGCAAAAGCGACAATGGTATCAAGATTAAACAATAAATCAGACCGATCCCCAAAACTGTCAAACGCGCCACACTTGATGAGCGACTCCCAGGCCTTGCGGTTAAACTTGCTGGTGGACACGCGTTTGGCAAAATCTTCAATGCTGGTGAATTTGCCATTCTCACGGGCGCGCAATAATTCTTCCGCTGCGCCGACACCAACGCCCTTGACCGCCGCCATGCCGAAACGAATTTTCTTTTCACCAGGCACCACCGCGAACTCGACAAATGACTCATTGACGTCCGGGTTGAGCACTTCAATGCCCATGTGCTTACATTCGGTCATCTCGATGGCCAGGCGCTCGGTGTCGTCCTGATCACTGGTCATCAGCGCCGCCATGAACGCGTCAGGATAATGCGCCTTGAGATACGCCGTCCAATAGGCGATCAGGCCGTAGCACGCCGCATGCGACTTATTAAAACAGTAGTTAGCAAATTCTTCCAGCGCGTCCCAAAACTGCTCGGCAATTTCCTTGGTTGCGCCACCGACTTTAACCGCGCCCTCAACGAACTCCGGCTTGACCTTTTTCATCAGGTCAATTTTCTTTTTACCCACCGCCTTACGCAAGGTGTCGGCTTGACCACCGGTAAAGCCACACCACTCTTTGGAAATCTGCATAAATTGCTCTTGATAAACCAAAATGCCGTACGTATTCTTCAGCGAGTTTTCCATACCGGGATGCAAGTAGGTAATTTCTTCTTCACCGTGTTTACGCTTGATGAATGAGTCGATAAACTGCATCGGTCCCGGGCGGTACAGGGCCACCATGGCGATGATATCCTCAAAGACGCTCGGTTTGAGCTCGCGCAGGTACCGCTTCATGCCAGCCGATTCCAACTGGAACACACCGGTGGTGTCACCGCGCTGGAATAATTTGTAAGTTTCTTCATCATCCAGCGGCAACGTTGATAAATCAATATCCGTTTTGTAAACTTTGCGAATAATACGCAGGGCATTGTTAATGATAGACAGGTTAGACAGGCCCAAAAAGTCCATCTTCAGCAGCCCGAGTTCCTCGACCGGGCCCATGGGATACTGCGTTGCCACCACGCCCTTTTGCGCCATCTCCAGCGGCACGTATTTCACCAAGTCATCTGGTGCGATCACCACACCAGCAGCATGCACACCGTGCGAACGAATCGTTCCTTCCAGCCGCGAGGCAAAGTCATAGACGGTTTTGGCAGTTGGATTACTTTCGTATTCCTTCTTGAGATCAGGATCTTCCTCCAGCGACTTTTTGATGGGTACATGACGACCCTGGACGGGTGGCGGAATGAGCTTAGCCAGCCGGTCCGACTCGCCATATGGTACCTGCAGCACCCGCGCCACGTCACGCACCGAAGCGCGCGCCGCCATGGTACCAAAGGTACAAATGTTAGCCACTCGTTCTGAGCCATATTTCTTGGCACAATATTCGATAACCTCGCCGCGACGGGTGTCTTGAATGTCGATGTCGATGTCGGGCATGGAAATACGATCGGGGTTGAGAAATCGCTCAAACAGCAGGTCGTAATGCAGCGGGTCAAGGTCGGTGATGTTCAGCGCATAGGCGATGATTGAACCAGCTGCCGAACCACGCCCCGGCCCAAAAATAATTCCTTGAGATTTGCCCCAGTTGATAAAATCCTGGACGATGAGAAAGTAGCCGTTATAGCCCATCTTGTCGAGCACCCCAAACTCCATGTCCAGTCGCTCAATTTGATCGTCAGACAACATGGCACGCAGCTCATCATTTGGCAATTTCTTGGCATCCTCCAACTTCATGCCAGCGTAGCGCGCCGCCATACCGCTATACACTAGGTGATCCAAATATTCTTTTTCCGATTCACCGTTTGGCGTTGGGAATTTCGGGATGAGAATATCACCAAGTTTAATCTCCACGTCGCAGCGGTCAGCGATGGCTTTGGTATTGGCAATTGCCTGAGGGTTGGTTGTTTGCCACCGCGAAATGATGTCTTCTGGTGTCGTCAAATGGAGCTCAAAATCCTTCAAGCTCATCCGCTTTTCATCACTCAAATACGCACCAGTACCGACGCATAGCAAAATCTCATGCGCCTCCTGGTCTTCGTGATTGAGATAATGGCCATCACTGGTCACCACACACGGAATGTCCAGTTCCTCGCTGATGCGCTCAATGTAATCATTGACCTTTTTCTGCTCCGGCCAGTGACTGCGCGCTTCGGGGTGGCCATGATCCTGGAGCTCCATATAATACCGATCACCAAACACTGACTTGTACCAGCCAGCAATTTCTTTGGCTTTTTCGTAATCGTCATTGCGCAAATTCTCACCCAGCTCACCACCAATACAACCAGACATACAGATAATACCTTCGTTGTATTGCTCCAGCAATTCGTGGTCAATACGCGGTTTGTAATAGACGCCTTCAAGGTTGGCGATAGTACTGAGCTGCATCAGGTTTTGATAACCCTTGTGGTTCATGGCCAGCAGCGTCAAGTGATAACGTGCCTTGTCCTTGGCCGGGTCACGGTCGTGACGAGTGCGGGCTGCCACATAGGTTTCGATGCCGATGATTGGCTTGATGCCAGCGCTCTTAGCCGCCTTATAAAACTCAATCGCACCCGACATCGTGCCGTGGTCAGTAATGGCACAAGCCTCCATGCCCAGTTCCTTCACTCGAGCCACCATATCAGGAATTTTGGTTAATCCATCGAGCAGTGAGTGGTGGGTGTGGTTATGTAGGTGCACGTAATCAGACGGCTGCAACGCGGCCGCGGCTTGAGCTGAAGCTGTCGTGTTTTTCGTAGCCATCATCATCTATGACGCCCTGGGCGTTACCTCCTATTTTCCTTACTCAGTATAGCATGTTAGCGCCGGCGCTGCATGGTATCAATCAGCTGATTGAGAAAATCCGCCAGCGCTGGAAAGACGTCGGCAAACCGCCCCAGCAGCCAAGCTGACACCATGATCAGTACCGTCACGCCCACGAGGCTACCCATGCCAAAGAAAAAGCCGCGCCAAAAGTTTATCCAATAGATCTGCCGCCGTGATCGATGAAAATCAAAAAACAAATCTTCAATCATTGCCTGCCGAGCGCCGTTTTCATTGTCACGCTTGATGCGATCAATGGCGCGGCGGGCTACCGAGGGACGTGGATCGGTGGCCTTAGTGTCTTTATGTCCACGTTCTTTTGACGATTTAGCTAGCGCCATTTTCCTCAAGCCGCTTGACTAGATATTCACGAAGACTCGCACCAAGTTTCGGATCACGCATACCAAAATCAATCACTGTCTTGAGATATTCCAGTTTATCGCCAGTATCATAGTACGTACCATTGGTAATTTCCACGCCATAAAAACTATGACCGTCATCAATCATGCTCTGCATAATCGGCTGTACCGTAAATTCGCCGTGACCATCAAACGCATGTTTGGCTTTTTCGAGATAGGTAAAGAACTCGCCCGGCAGCAAATAGCTACTGACACTCGCGAGATCGGACGGAGCATTGGCCTTACCTGGCTTTTCAACGATGTTTGTCATCTTGATCACACCGTCAGCAACCTGCTCACCGTTCACCACGCCGTAGCGATCAAATTCAGCATCATCAATAATCTTCTTGCACGATAGCACCGCGCCGTCTAATTTTTGCGCTGCAGTGATCATCTGGCGAAATCGGCTGGGACTAGCAGCGATAAAGTCATCCGCAAACGTATAAATAACCGGCTCATCACCATTGATCAAATGCGCGGCGCAGGTCAATGGCGTAGCATTACCGTACGGGCCTTTCTGGCGGATATAGACAAAGTTGGCCATTTCTGACAAATTATTCACGATGTCAATCAGTGGCTGTTTCTTGGCGCCGCCCGCCCGCAGATTGACCAGCAGTTCCTCGTTCGGCCTGTCAAAATGATCCTCAATTGCTCGTTTGTTAGCGCTGCCGATGATAATGATATCTTTGATACCGGCCTCGACTAATTCCTCGACGACGTATTGGATAATCGGCTTGTCGATGAGCGGCATCATTTCTTTTGGCATGGCCTTGGTCTGCGGCAAGAACCGCGTACCGAAGCCAGCGGCAGCGATGATAGCTTTGGTTGGTTTTTTCATGATAGTTCCTCCTGTCGTAGGTTATCTAAATAATCAAACAAAAGCGCGAATGGCCCTGTTACACATAAATCACCCGCCCGAGCGATGGCAAACAACTCTGCCACTGAAACAAACCGTAGTTCAGCGCCCTGGCTGCTTTCAGCTTCATCAAGGTGGACTGCATCCTCATTGTACACGCAATCAGTCGCTAAGTACACTGCAATCTTGATATTAAGGTACGGGCCCTCACAACATTCACCAATATATTCAAAACGCCCCGGAGTACAGCCAGTCTCTTCCACTAGTTCACGCCGCGCTACCGTCTCTGCCGCTTCGCCCGGCTCACCTTCACCACCGGGGAAATCATAGAGCCACTTTTCCGGGCCAGCTCGAAACTGATAGGTCATAGCGATCTTGTTATCCGTCGTTACTGCCACTACTAATACTGACACTACCTCTTCAGAAAAGAAGGTTGTAAACTCATGCTGCTCACCATCCTCTGTTTGATACCGCTTGATGACGGCCGAGCGCTTGTACGCCTCGCCGACGGTCTGCGTGGTGGTTGGCTGGATACGCGTGAATGTTTTCATCACAGCCTTTCGCGAATCAGCTTCTGCACCAGGCTCGGGTTGGCTTGGCCCTTGGAACGCTTCATGACCTGACCAACGAGGTAGCCGATAGCCTTGTCTTTGCCCGAGCGAATGTCAGCGATGGATGCCGCTGAGGCTGGGTCATTCAATACTTCGTCAACAATGGCAGCAATTGCTCCCTCATCAGACACCTGCAACAAATTCTTGCTCTCGGCAATCTCGCGCGGCCCCTGCTCGAGATATTGTCGATCAAACAAACTGAGGAAAAGCTCTTTACCACCGGTCGAGCTCACGTCGCTATTCTCGACGAGTAGTGACAGCTCCGTCAACCGACGTGGGCCAACATAGCCCTCCTCAATCAAGTCCATAGCGATCAGCTCCTCTGGTGTCGAGGCAAACCAGTTAAAGATTCGCTTGACCAGCCGCTGATATTTTACCTTGTCAACTCCTAGCTCATCAAGGATGGCCTGCTCATTATGCACCGTCAGCGTCTTGATAGCGTCAAGCAGCATTGCGAGTGGCTGATGGCCGAGGATCGTCGTAATCACTGAATGATCCAATCCTAGATCAGCCCAACGCTCTCGGTACTCACCCGGCATCAGCGGCATGCACTCCTGCATGCCGGCGATCTCCTCGTCAGTCAAGACAATTGGCGGAATGTCAGCATCGGGCATGTAGCGATAATCCTGAGCGTCCTCTTTCGAACGCTGTGAAGTAGTAATTTGCTTGTCATCGCTCCAGCCGCGAGTTTCCTGCACCACCGATTCACCACTTTCCAGCAGGTCAACTTGGCGTTTGAATTCGTATTCAGCGGCTCGCTCGACGCTGCGGAATGAATTGAGATTTTTGACTTCGGCGCGCTTACCAAGCTCTGTCGCACCTTTCTTAGCCACCGAAATATTGACGTCAAAACGCATATTACCGTGGTATAAATCGCCGTGCGTGACGCCTGCATAGACCATCAACTTGTGTAGCTCCGAAGCGTACGCTTTGGCTTCCTCGGCAGAATGAATATCCGGCTCAGAGACAATTTCAATCAGCGGCGTACCGGCGCGGTTAAGGTCAACCAGCGAGTACCCGTCGTGGTGCGTCAACTTACCAGCATCCTCTTCCATGTGCGCATGATGAATCCGCACCCGTTTGAGCGAACCGTCTTCCAGCGGCGCATCGACATAGCCAGCCAAGATGATCGGCTGATACATCTGCGAGGTCTGATAGCCCTTTGGCAGGTCAGGGTAGAAATAATGTTTGCGATCAAACCGACTAACGCGGGCAATCGGCGCGTTCAACGCCTTGCCAGCACGCACCGCCAGCTCGACAGCGTGCTTATTCAGTACTGGCAGCATGCCTGGCAATCCAAAATCGATTTCATGCGTTTTTTCGTTTGGCTCGGCATTACGAGCATCATTATCAGCCGGGCTAAACAGCTTGGTTTTGGTCGCCAGCTGGACGTGGCACTCGATACCAATGGTCATTTCATATTCATCATATACACTCATCATAACGCTCCCAAATCTTTTAGTGCTTGCTCAAAGCTTGTCATCGCTCGCCGAAAACTCTGGGCAGTTAGTTTCACGTTGGTTTCGTGGGCAATTTGATTGCGCAATTTGTGCGCCGCCCATAAACCATTTTCATCCGTCCAGTCACCCTTACGAGCTTTCAGCCTGTCGCCCATCGTCGTACCCGCCACGCCACAGTCACGCATGGCTTTGTCGAGCAGTTTGTCGGCTTTAACAATCGCCATCTGCAAGCCGTCTGAGCCGCCCGCTTTGGCACCATGTTGAATTGCCCGCCAAACTTTTCGGTACATTTCCCTGTCGAGTTTTTGATGTCCGCGTGATGTTAATTGGATAAAAATAATTAACAAAGCACCAATCACCAGCGCCGCTACTACCAGCGCAATCAACAATCCATCCATCAGGCAGCCTCCACTTCTGAGGCCAGCTTCAGCAAGTTGCTGTCTGACTGGCGGTCACCAATTAGCTGCACGCCAATCGGCAAGCCTTCGTCACTAGTTCCAGCTGGCACGGAAATTGCTGGCAGTCCCGCCAGGCTGGCCGGCACGGTCATGATATCTGCCAAGTACATTTTGATCGGATCATTGGTATTTTCACCAAGTTTGAACGCTGGTGTCGGCGCCGTCGGCATTAACAGCGCGTCGTACTCAGTAAACAACTTTTTGAACTCGTTGATGAGCAGCGTGCGCGCTTTTTGCGCCTGCATGTAATATGCGTCAAAAAAGCCGCTCGACAACACAAAACTACCGATCATAATTCGCCGTTTATTCTCCGTCGTAAAACCTTCGTTGCGGCTGCGACCATACAATTCCGCCAATGTTTTCACTTCCGTCGCTCGGTGACCATAACGCACGCCATCATAACGCGCCAAGTTTGACGACAGTTCTGCCGGCACAATGATGTAATACATCGCCAACGAATGCTGCATCATGCTGAGATCCACTTCTTCAATTTCATAGCCCAGCTGCTTCAATTTTTCGGCATAATCAAGCGTTGTTTGGCGAACTGCCGTGTCTACGTCGTCAGTCATGCACTGCTTCACCAAACCGATCTTTTTCTTGGCAAAGCCTGGCTGGTTCTGCCAAAAGTCTGGCAGCGTCGTCATGTCTTTGTCGTCGCGGCCCGCCATGATTTCCATCACCATATTAGCGTCATCAGCGTTCGTGGCGAAACAACCAATAGTGTCCGTACTCGATGCCATAGCCACCACGCCGTAGCGACTGACTGCGCCATAGGTCGGCTTGACACCAACCACGCCGTTAAAGCTGGCTGGCTGACGAATCGAACCGCCAGTGTCTGTCCCCAATGCAAACGGCACCACATCAAGCGCCGTCACTACCGCCGAGCCACCCGACGAACCGCCGGCTACTCGAGTTTTATCCGTAGCGTTTTTAGTCGGACCAAAGGCTGAATTTTCTGTCGAACCACCATGAGCAAAGGCGTCCAAGTTGGCCTTGCCGATGCAAATTGCACCTTCGGCCTCCAATTTTTCAACCGCCGTGGCCTGCAGTGGCGCCTCAAAATTCTCTAGCATTTTTGAAGCAGCAGTCGTCGGCGCCCCAAAGGCTAAGAAATTATCCTTCACGACAAATGGCACGCCGGCCAGCCGGCCAGAAATCTCACCCCGATCAACCTTAGCTGCTCGCTCCAACGCCCGCTCTTCCGTCAAACTGAGCAGCGCATGATATTCTTCAATGTCGCGCGCTCGTCGCAACGCTTCCTTGACATTTTCGACTGCACTTTTTCCAGTAAAATCACTAATTCGACTCATCACAATACCTGCGGCACTTTCACTTGATTATTCTGTTTCTCAGGCGCCATCTCAAGCAGCTTTTCTGCAGGAATACCCGGCTGAACCTCATCTTCGCGCCAGACATTCTCCAGGCCCGTCACTTGATAGGTTGGCTCCACGCCAGACGTATCGAGCTCACCCAGCTGCTCAATGTAGCCAATTATATTTTCCAAATCTTGACGCAGTCCATTAACTTCATCATCGGCTAGTGCCAGACTACTCAAACTCGCCAAGTGCTGAATATCACTGGTAGAAATAGTTGTCATGCAGTCTATTATAGCACTGTCTCTGGGAAAACCTAATAACTGATCAGTCGTGGCGAGTGAAGCGTCACCATCTGTGGCAAGCCGTACATGCTAATGCCAGACCCGAGCGACAATCCACCACGATTCCAGCCAATGGCTGCTGCTGTCGCTGCATCTGTTGCTGCATTTGGTGCGTCTGGTCGCTCAATGTAACTAATTTTACTAGCACCGCGATCGGCGACATACATTCGACCGTCTGGACCGCGCAAGACTTGACCGCCGCCATCTGCCCCCCTGCTCATATCGATTGAATCACGATAGCGCGGTGTTGGTGATATTGGCAAGGAGTCACCTAGCGTACAATCCCGGAAATACTCGCATCCAGTAAAGCCAATAAATCGCTCCGTTCCCTTAATAGTTGCTCCGTTATGGCTCCGAATATCATACCTCCAGAGTTCACCGGTATATATCTTTGACAGATAGACATAATCACCGTTTGGTGAAAAATCTGCAGCATAACCATAGCTCTGATCGGGTGCGCCGCCGGTGTACACACCGCCTGTCCAGTTAGCAATCGGCGTCATATTAGTATCGGCACCAGAGATATCAAAGATATGTGCTACACCGGCATTCCCTGCACTGTTTGCGCAGTTGCTTCCACCCATGAATATAAGCATCTTTGTCGCCTCATTGTTAAAGTTAATTGCGCCGAAGCCGGTCAGTGATGGATTTGATGGATTTGGCTGTGTGATACATGGCTGGCCGGAGCCGGAAGGTATAGTGTATACTGCTGCATTTGGTGTTTGAATAGTTGCTCCGTTATCAGTTGAAAAAATATTGAACGCATATATTTGATTTGGCAAGCCCGGCCGATACGTATATACGACAGCACCGTTCCCGGCATTATTTGGTACAGCATTCATCGCTTCACCAGTATATTTACGCGAAAAACTACCAGCCATACCAATTGACATATTCTTCTTTGTCACCCGCCCTAGTGGACTGCCGGTAAAATCAACAATGTGATAATACAGCGTACCAAATTTCAACTGCTCGCGTCCATTTGCCGTATTGGACACTACGATGTATTTAGACTCCTCCTTATTAATTGGAAAAGCGACCACTGCCTGCGTACCAGTACGCGATCCACAGAGCCCCTGTGGTGATTCACTATAGTATGCGGATTGGCCATCATCACATGTTGGATTGCCGTCAGTTACTGAACCGTCGATCTGCATTAGATTTCGCGCTGAATTCCAGATACGGATCCCGTCAGAATAGAACTTTAAGTTACCATTACGGTCAGTAATAGTTGTTAGCCCTTCGCTAGATAGACCACTTGAGTGTGGTGGAAATGGATGCGGTGTTGGTTTGTCTGAACCACCAGTGCCAAAATCAAGACACACCGTACCACCGATACACCACCAGCGCTTACTGGCGCGCGTCCCGGTAAAGTCAACTTCTGGAATGGCTTGCTGGCGCGAATTATAAATATACGTCTTATATGCACGACCATCGGATTTCCGGATCAGCTCAAGATAGCCTTTGACATCGGCTCGCCGCGGATTAGTTGTCGAGGTATACTCACCGACGAAGTATGAGCGCAGCTTGTCATTACGAAATACATCAATAGCTGTGCCGTTACCTCGGCAGTCAGTTCCCGGCCGCACACCCGAAGCAATGGCATTATCATAGCCACGACTGATACATTCATTCATTCGCACTACACCAGCCTCGGCCGCTTCACGTGCTAACTGGTTATAATACTGCTCTACCAAAGCATTAGCTGCGGCTGAGGCCAGCTGAAGACCGGCCAACAAAAGCAGCAGCAGCATAATACTGGCTACAAGGACGGTAGGTAATACAAACCCACCGTCCTTATCCCACCCAGATGCCCTGTTAGTCACATCCAACTCCGTACTTGTCGCATAGCGTCGAACGAACGTTGCGTTGTGTATTGGTCTTGGTGTACGTCGAGCCAGTATCATGTACCTGAACAGCCACGGTGATCGCACCGGCAACCAGTGCCGCTCCCGCTGCGCCCAGCAGGACCAACGACATCATCTTAGACATATTGCGGCCAGAGATAATCCCCTCGAGCATCCACAGCGTCGTACCAATTACACCCAGCGACAAGAGATACGGTACAAACTCGCCGAGATACAGCGCACCATACACCGTAGCAGCATCACCAGCGCCGATGAACAGTAGCGAACTGACGAGAATTGTCACCAGTTTTGCTACCAGCACAATTGCTGGAATTACCAATGCACCAAATGCACCGTATGTTACCACCTTGTATGCAGTACTACTGGTATAGCTATCACGATCTGGAATAGCTCGTGAAACGCGACCAAATGTGATGAACGCAACGACTGCAAATAGCGTTGCCAATACACCCGCCATTACGATACCTGTTCCTGGTGTTACCATCTTTATTGACAGCATATCGGCCAGCCAGCCAGCAGTTGAAGTTGCTGTCGCCGTCGTCGCACCATTAACCTTTACCCAAGCACTAAATAGCTCCACTGATACCTGCGCGAATAACAATGCTGATATAACCGTCGACACCATTGCGAGCAAATACTCAAACGTTAGCCACTTTGCCTTGCCGCGATTTGGATCAGCTGTGGCTTGAGGATAGTATGCTACCGGCTGCTGGACTGATGAATTATCTACATCCTGCACCGGCTGCGTCGCCTCTGGTATTGGTACTGTTTTCTTTTGTGCCATAATTATTACCTCCGCTTATGCTAACCTCATTCTACATGGTCTGGCGAATTTCTGCAATCAAATCGCGCAGCTCCGCCGCTTTTTCAAACTCCAGGTTGGCGCTATGCAGCTCCATTTGACCAGTCAACTCCTTGATCAGCGTCGGATATTCGTCCTTTGGAATCTTCTTCAAATCAAGTTTTGGCTTTTTGTCTGACTCTTTTTGCGGGATGATGGAACGCAGGCCATCGTCAATCTTCTTTTGAATAGTTTGCGGCGTGATGCCGTGCTCTTCGTTATATTGCTGCTGAATAGCACGCCGACGATTTGTCTCATCAATTGCTCGCCGCATACTGTCAGTCACATTGTCGCCGTACATCAGCACCCGCCCGTCCACGTGCCGCGCCGCCCGGCCAATCGTCTGAATCAGCGCCTGTTCAGAGCGTAAGAAGCCTTCTTTATCAGCATCCATAATCGCCACCAGGCTAACTTCCGGCAGATCCAAACCTTCACGCAGCAAATTGATACCAACCAAGACGTCGTACGTCCCCAGCCGCAGATCTTTGAGAATATCGCCGCGCTCCAGCGTGTCAATTTCACTGTGTAGATACGCCGTTTTCACGCCATTGTCCGTCAAATAAGCGCTTAAGTCCTCGGCCATGCGCTTAGTCAAGGTGGTTACCAGTACGCGGTGGCCGCTGGCGATGGTCTGGCGAATCTCCTCCATCAAATCATCAACCTGACCTTCAGTCGGCCGCACCGCAATCGGCGGATCGAGCAGCCCCGTTGGCCGGATCAACTGCTCAGCCGGCTTTGGCGAATGGGCAATTTCATAGTCACCCGGTGTAGCCGACACGTAAATCGCCTGGTGAATATGTTGATCAAATTCATCAAACCTCAGCGGACGGTTGTCCAGCGCACTCGGCAGGCGAAACCCGTGCTCCACCAGCACTTCCTTGCGCGCCCGGTCGCCGTTATACATACCGCGCACTTGCGGCAAGGTCATGTGCGACTCATCAACCAGTAGCAGCCAATCATCGGGAAAATAATCAATCAACGTCGCCGGCTGCTCGCCTGGCTCGCGGTCGGTCAGATAGCGCGAATAATTCTCAATGCCTTTGACAAAGCCAGTTTCTTTGAGCATCTCCAGGTCATATTTGGTGCGCTGAGCTAGGCGCTGTGCCTCCAGTAATTTGTCGTGTGCTTCAAGCCACTTCAGCCGCTCGTCAAATTCTTTCTCAATACCAGTGATGGCTTTTTCAATTCGTTCACGCGGCGTCGAATAGTGGCTGGACGGGAAAATCGTCAGGCTAGCTGGCTGATCCAAAATCTCGCCAGTCAGCGGATCAATCCGCGTTAGTCTCTCAATTTCATCGCCAAAAAATTCCACTCGCACCGCCGTATCCTGCCCGGCCGGGAAAATATCCACCACATCGCCGCGCACCCTGAAAGTGCCGCGCGCAAAATCAATGTCGTTGCGCTTATACTGAATATCAGTCAGCAAGCGAACAAACTTATCCTGAACTCGCCGCTCGCCGACCGCCAGTTTAATCGCCATGTCAGCGTAGGTTTCCGGCGAACCAATGCCGTAAATACAGGACACGCTGGCCACAATGATCACATCGCGCCGCGTTAACAGCGCTGAGGTCGCCGCATGCCGCAGCCGATCAATTTCATCATTAATCTTTGAATCTTTCTCAATGTAGGTGTCGCTACTGGCGATGTAAGCCTCCGGCTGATAATAATCAAA
>CAUVPF010000003.1:0-16356 GCA_963553645.1 uncultured Candidatus Saccharibacteria bacterium
GACGAATATATTTATAAATAATGTGCGCCACTTCCCCCGTTCGTGAGCGCCGCCGCTCGGCCTTGGTGACAAACTGCACTTCGACCGGTACGCCCTTGTCTAGCTCTGGATGATCCATCAGGAAGGTCACTTTAGAAACCTGATATTTCTGACCGCGCCGCTGCACACTTTCATCATCCTGAACCACAAACTCGCAGCGTCCTATATCGAACCCGTGTTGCCACATTTCCCAGCGCACGGCATTAACATAATCAACTGTACCGTGAACACAAATAGCGCTGGATTTACTGGCGGCCTTTTTCAGCTGAAACGCTGGGTTCATATCAATTCGCCGCTGTAAAAACTCCACGAAATCACGTGCCTGATCCTTTACCGTACCTGATATAACGGTCAGGCCGAGTACGTCCATCGGCGTATACTCCAGTTTATCATTCTGGCGAGCTTCATGCACCTTGGCCGCCCATGACCCCACGGTTTTCAGGCGATATTTTCCCTCTACTTCCTTACCGTTTTGTGCTAAGAAATCTCCAATGTGAATCGACCGATTCGGGCATGATTCTTCGCTACGCGGACCAACCACTGCTACGGTCTTAACTTCCTCAGTACCAAAAATTGTATTAACTAAATTGCGGACACCAACGTGGCGAATTGTCTCATACTGCTCGCGGATCTCCTCGATGAGATCATGCTTGCCCTGCCCCTTCAGCCGAATGATATGTGCCTGTGAACGCAGGCTTGCCGCCAGCCCATCAAACCCCATCACTTCACACAGCGGTGCATAGAACGACTCCGCCTCCAAGACATCCTGCAGTTTGGCAGACTCACGTGACGATGACGGATAGCACATATTGTCGAGTAGCTCGCAGGCCTTGATGATCACCGCCTCGATATTGGTCTTATCTAGGAATTCAGCCATCTGCTCCACATCAACAAATGGCTCGATCTGCCGCCATGCTTCAGCCGGCACCGAACCTTCGTAACGATCCGTGATAATCTCTCTGATATTTTCAGGAATAGTATTAGCCACCTGTAGTCGGTGCTGGCCAGAAGCCTCTTCTACTGCAATAAAGTCCGCTATGAGCGATGCTACATATGAAACCTGTGCACACGTCATATCAATCTTAGGATTCGTAAATACATCGGCCAGAGCCAAGCCGGCAGCCTGTCGACGTTCCGGTGTACACTTCTGGCTATCTCTGTTGTGAAAGCGGTCGACCACGTCATGCAGCAGCACGGCATGAATCGCCTCAGGCGGTAGTTTCAAACCAGCAAACTCCTCCACCAGTTTCATCGTTCGCTCAGCATGCTCCACCAAATCCTCTCGTTCATTCACACCTTCACCTTGAAAATACCCCTCGAGTGCTAGCTGAAAAGGAAACTCAAGAGATTGACGTTCAAGATCGATCTCAAATTTCTTTTGTGGCGTGCCCAGCTGCTCTAGCTGCTCACTGCACGAAGAACATAATTCACTCATAATTCAGTTTGTTATCAAACTGGGCTATTATAACAGATGATGTATATTTAGTCAATAAAATAGGTACCGGCGCCAGGATACGCATTGTACTGTTTCAGCGACATACTCTGGCAATACGCCCCCGCGTCAAAGATCACTAGCTTATCGCCAATTTCCGCCCGGGCCAGCTGCCGCGATGCGAGGCTCTCTGGGTTGCTGGGCGCTGGTGTCAGGATATCGCCCGTCTCGCAGCAATGCCCCACCACGATGTACTCCTGCTGCTCCTCGCGACCCGCGAGTACCATCATCTCGTGCTGTGCGCCATACATCCCCGGCCGCGTGATGTCATTCATGCCGGTATCGAGGCGCAAAAATGTGTGACCATCCGCACCAGTATCAACGATATCCACCACCTCCGCAACCAGCACACCAGCATGCGCCACCAGCCAGGTTCCCGGTTCAATTTCTAGATGTAGTCGCCGCCCAGTTTCCTCAGCGAACTGAGCTAATTTATGAGAAAACACCTCACAAATTGCCGCCAAATCTGCCTCTTGTTCATCGTCAAACCGATGCACTTTAAAGCCACCACCAATATCCAGAGTGGTCACCTCTGGCAGTCGCCTAACGAGCACCAATGCCGCATCCATCACCTCGCCCCACAACCGTGGATCAGCACCCGAGCCGATGTGAATGTGTAGCCGATCAATCGTTATGTCATGACGCCGCGCCAGCTCTAGCGCCTGCTCGGTATAGGCATGCCACAGCCCAAAACTAGAATTAACCCCACCGGTCATCGTCCGGTTATTATGTCCCGAACCCATACCAGGATTGAGCCGCAGACCGACCGTATTTGGGCGGTATGGGCTCGAGGCAACCAGCTCCAATTGATGAAGCGACGTCGCCACGTAACGCACACCAGCCCGGAGCAGTTCATCGAGGTTGTGCGCCGGCTGCTGGCTCGAGAGGCTGATCGTTGGGCCGCTCACTCCCTGCTTGAGCAGTAGCGCCGCCTCGTAACTTGAGCTGGCGTCAAATTGCAACCCCAACTCATCAAACAGCCGTATAATTTCAGGGTGTGAATTTGCCTTAGCAGCATAACGTACGGTCAAGCCAAACGGCGTCTGGCACGCCAGCGCCTGCTGAGCCCGCTCACGTAGCATCCGCCTCGAATACACAAAGCTCGGCGTATCAAGCATCTCAGGCAGTTGATCAATTGGAAAGTTCATACCTATCCACTATCTCAGGAATCTGGCCTAATGCTGTCGCTACTGGCCACGCTGGATGTTCTGGCGCTGCGATGCCGTTATATTCTGCCGTTTGAATAAACCGCACATTATTGGGCAGATCACCGCCGATTGGCTTATCATCAACCATCCACACCTTGCCAGTCAGACGCTGCTCGCGGAAATAATCACCTTTCGACTGCAGTGTGGTAATAATCTCTGCTTCCTTAAGCGACGGACACAGCGCTGCCTTGAACTGCTGGTAATTCGCTGGCCCATAGGTCAAGATATGCACGGTTCCGCGCTGCTTGGCCCACGTAACCAACTCGGCCACCCCGTCGTATTCCATTCGCCCATCAGCCAGCGCCGACTGAAGCAGGAACGAGAACGCCTCCTTTTCATCCAGTCCCGCCGCCCGTACGTGCGCCGCAAAATCATAATAATAGGCTTTCTCAGTGCGCACATGAAAGTCAGTCCGCCGCGCCAGCTCCGCCGCGCTGTCAATGCCAAACTGCCGCTCAAGCAGCCCCCACTCTGCCTCGTCCAGCTCACTTGTCCGAAACAGGGTGCGATCAAGATCAAGAAACAACTTCAGGCTCATGAAAAGTAAATCCTCATTAGTTCTCGCGCGATTTTATCGCTGTCGTGACGGATCAGACTACGCAGCGCCGCCAGCGGATCGGCCTTTTTATTGTGCCGGCGAATGCCATGAGCGATCAGGTGTTTGCCCGAGGCGTAGTAATGCTTTTTCTTCAGCTCCGCCTCATTCCATTCCACCAAATATTCACCATTGTGCGCGTACTTATCAAGCAGTTCCTGTGGTGGACGATAATTGTTATACAGTACATAATCCATACTCACCCCAGCAAACCGCTCAATCTCATCGACAAAGTCCGCCACCGTAAAGCCGTCAGTCTGCGTCGGCTTGGTCACCAGATTACAGACATACACCTTCTTGGCCTTGGTCTCGGCTAAAGCCCTCGTCACACCGCGCACTAGTAGCGCTGGCGCCAAACTACCATACAATAACCCCGGCGCTACCACCACGAGGTCAGCATCCAGAATCGCCCGCCGAGCCTGTGGATTGATTGTTGCCGGTGGGCTCAGCTCCAGCCACGGCCGCTCATCACCCGGAATATTCGTCACCTCAATGGCATGCTCGCCCTCAACGACCGTACCGTCACGCAGCTTCAGTGATAGCTTGGTATCATCCAGCGTAATCGGAAACACCCGCCCATTGACGCCGAGCACCTCGCTGGCCGTCTCAACCGCTTGCGAAAAACTCCCCGTCATCTTTTCCAGCGCCGCCATGAACAAATTACCAAATGCGTGCCCCTTCATGCTACCCTCATCAAACCGGTAATTGAACAGGTCGCGTACTTTCGGCGAACTACTCAGCGCCACCAGACATTGCCGCACATCACCCGCCGGTAACACGCCCAGCTCATCGCGCAGCATACCTGTCGAGCCACCGTCATCAACCATATTGACCAACGCCGTGATGCTGTGGGTATATTTTTTCAAACCCGATAGCAGCGTGAAACTACCAGTTCCGCCACCGATTACTACAATTTTTACTCCGAAATATTCTCTATTCAATTCGTATGTCATGCCCGCATTATAGCACTTCAGCGAGGTTAGACCAACGTACCCTTTGGTAGCGCCCATTCCAGGAATGGTTGCTGCTGGTGATTAACCGCGTTAATGATGTGCGCGGCCACTTTGGCTGGGTCATTGAAGAACAAATAATCAACTGGTAGCTCTCGGCCATTCCAGAACGGCGTTTTCATGGCGCCTGGTAAAAATAGTGCAACTTTCACTGGCAATTTCTGCTCATCCGCCTGCATTCCCAAACTGCGCGCCAGTCCTGCCTGGGCGTGCTTGGTTGCCACATATACCGCTTCGTCCCCGCGAGCTTTGACGCTACTGGTCGAACCGATGATGGCTAATACTGACTTCTGATGTTGACGGGCCATCTTGCGCCAGGCCCACTGTACTAGCGGCAACGGACCAGCAAAGTTCACCTCCACCATGGAGCGTGCATCCAGCTGATCTTCAAAATTACCACGCCAGCCATAGCCCGCTGCCCAGACGAATTGTTCAATGGCGTCGCCGCCCAAAATCTGCTCAATCCGTGCCGGAGCTGCTTCAACCTGCTCGGGATAGTACACGTCCAACGGGAATCCCTCGCCGTGCTCCTGAGCGTTATGCGTCTTCCCCAGTACCAGCACGCGCTTACCGCTTTCTCTGAGCTGCCGCGCCATTTCCAGGCCAAGCCCACTCGTCCCACCAAGAATAATATGCATATGGTTATTATAGCACAACCTTCAGTATCACGAGCAGTCTCAATCTGTTTTACTAGGCGTCTTTCTTGCGACTACCCAAATAATCAGCTGCGTCATTGATCAGGAAGAGGCTGACATCATCGCGAGTTTTGCCGGCCTTATGAAACGGTTTGCTGATGATTTTGATCAAGATGAGCATATAAACCAGCGTGAAAGTGATGGTACCAACAATCGCCAAGCCCGCGTAAAATGGATCGATATCGGTGATCATCAAGAGGATGATCAGCGCCGCCACGATGGAGCGCGCCAGGATGGTCGCTGAAGGGATAAATTTGATGCGCTGAATGTAGTTGACGCGGTGGCGCGACCTAAGCAGTACCGTCTGTTGCTGCTTGAGTTTGACGATGAAGTTTGGTGGCACCTTACCCCGCTCCATTTCGGCAAAATAGTCGCCAAGGGCGCGGATGTCTTTGCGTGCGTCATACGACCGCTTGCGTGCATCGTCGACGAAACTAAGTGCCACTTTCCTGAGCTGCTTGCGAAATCCGTCCAAATCAAACACGGGATAGCTGGCGTGAATCTGCACTGCATCGTCATACATATCCTCCAGTTGCGCCGCAAATTCCGCCGGAATACGCTCCGACTCTTTATAATCAGCAATTGCCGCCGACAGCAAAAAACCGATGACAAACACCACACTGGATACGACACTGTTATGCAGCGAACTCTGCGGGATCAGCTCCAGATGATACTGGCGAATGATATATTTCACGACCACCACCAGCACCGCCGCCAACAGCGCTTGCCAGAAAATCTTAAATAGCCTTCCTTGTTGAATAATCTTTTTCTGAGATTGTTGCATGAGGATAATGCCTTTCATAATACCATCCTATTGCCGCAGTATACCGTCTTTATATACCTGCATGCGGATTTTTGTTTCAAGTGCCGTACGTGCTACATCAAATCGCTGCATCAGCTCAGCAAACTCCTCCTTATACATCGTAGTAATTTTATATGCCTGATAATAACCAGCATCCCACGTCTTCAAATGCCATTCTGGGTGTTCTTCGCTAGCAATAAACCGCCTAGCAAATGTCGCCCGCACCAGTTCCCGACCAGCCTCCAATAGAGCCATCGCTTCAGCGCTCAACTCCCTATTCTGCAAATAGCGATACACAAAGCGCTCATCAGCCGACCGCGCATCATTGTAAATATCGCGCAAATCATACTTCTCCGCCAAATCCAAAATCTCTGCCTTTGGCATAAAGAACCATTCGTTGTAGACATCATAATATTCGTCATTATACTCAAACTGATGCAAGCTAGTTTGATACGACGAACGATGGAACAAACTAAACACTACACTGTCAGTTACGAATTCTGGCCATTTATCTGACGCTTGAAACTTTTCCGACGGACAACGGAAGATATCTTTATCGTTAATCCATGAAGCATCAGGCAAGATTGATTTACGAGCAGCAAAAACAACGCAAACACGTTCAAAATTATCACGTGTAACAGTTGAACCGTGATCAACAAAATTCATTGTCGTGTTTAGATTGGTGTATTTATCGGAAAACTGTACGCTATCCCCTCCGTTATGCATAAACCCCAAGGCACCTTCTTTTAGCTTGCCGGCTATAGTCTTGCCAGTCGAAATATTAACCCCCCCAGTAGCCCTAGGGTATCTACCATTGTTAAACTCCCTATTAGATACCTTAATCTCTTTTAGCCACTGACTAATCGTCTCCCCTGCCTCAACCCTACGCAAAATATGACTGTCAATAGTCTCAACACCGCTCTCCCCAGTGCGCTCAATTGAGAATTCAAACTCAGCTTGGCGCGACGACGGTTGTTTTTTCAATTCAAAATTCGAGAAGATAATCCCCCAGGCGCTCGAGGTGCCTTGAAACTCACCAGCATTAAGCATAAATCCACCATTGAATCGGAATTGTTCAAGCAGCTGATCAGTAAATTTACCGAAAGCTGGACTTGCCAAAAATCCCTTGTTAAAGAAGAAGAAGAAGAAGACATTTGATAAATTGAAGCTCTGAGACAGTTTCTGAACGCGGTAGATGAATTGGGTGTATAATTCCGAACTCGCAAGCCCAAATCCCTGCGCACGCATTTCAGCACCAATTTTTGTCTCAGCGATCTTATCTTTGCTTGAAAAACCTTGGTCAGTCGCCTGTCCATACGGCGGATTGGTATAGAAAATAATCGGCTCGTCGTTTTTGAGCGCCTCAAACAGCTCTACTGGCATTTTGAGATCGCGCGGATCGCTGTCGGGCGACACATCAATGTCATCATTAAGAAAATCATACTGAAAGCTCGTCGCCTCCTGATTGTATTGACGGCTCATGTCAATTTCGGCCTGATGGAGCGTGCTAGTGAATAGTTTACGGAAGTGGTAGTCACGGGTTAAGTTCTTCGTGCCAGCCGCAGGATCCCAAACCACATATTTATCACGCCAATCCTCACCCAAATCATGCGCAATCATCTCAACTGCTCGATTCGCCCAAATGGTTGGTGTCCAAAAATCACCGTGGAAGCGACGCCTGACTTCCTCGATAAGCTGATCAGCAACAGCAGTAATGGTATCAATCTCACGAATCGAGTATTTGCGGTCATAATGGCTAAAGAAAGCATCGTAACTACTGGCATTGATATGGATTTCCTTGCCGTTGGCTAGATGAAGTATATTTCTCTTGGTTGGCACTAAATATGTCTCTGGGTCGCCAAGAATTGACTGAATAAACACCGATACCGTTTCAGCCGCACCAAGTTTCTTGATACCTGTCAGCCATTCATTACCCCAGACATTCCGTACAAATTCGTCAAACACCATGCGAATATTTGCTTCACTGACACGAATTTTCTCGAATTCTTCGTTATTATCACTTAGCGAGGTGATACTGCCAAAGACATTATTAATATCAAAAGCACTAGACCGAATATCAAATACGTAGACATTAAGGTTGCGGTCTTCGAGCAATTTTCGATAGAGATCTTCATTCTCACGCCAAGCTGAACTTGGGGCGATTGACCAATCATAGTCCTCCGCCAAATAACTTTTCAATTTTGGGGCATAAATTGTAAACATCTGGTTCTCATCACCACCAAGAATTACCCTTGGCAGCAATTTGCCATCTTGTTCAAACTTTTTGAGGTAATAAATTGCCTGGGCTACAATCTTAGCTCGCTCCTTAGATTGCGTCAGATCTAAGTCATATTTTACTTCAAGCAATAATCTTAACTCATCATCAAACAAACTTCTCTGTGCCAGCTCAATATAGCCGTCCGAACCATACGGACTTGGAAATGATACTCCATAATACTTTTGAAATATTGCTTTATAAGCAACTTCAACATCTTTTTCAACCACGGCATTTTTAAGCTGATTCTTAAAAAAGCTTTGCTCCTTTTTAGTGATAGCTTTGTAGGGCTTATTTACCATTGCCGCATCTTCCTAGTACAATAGCTCATTTACATCTACCCGCCGCTGCTCCGTCGTATCCCGCTCACGCACGGTGACGGTGCCGTCCTCCAGCGTCTGGAAGTCGATGACCACGCAGTGCGGCGTGCCGATTTCGTCTTGGCGGCGATAGCGTTTGCCGATATTGCCGTTATCGTCCCACATCACTCGGCCGGGGTTGGCTTTGGCGAGCGCGGCGTAGACGTCGCGGGCTTTTTCTACTAATTCTGGCTTGTTTTTCAGTAGCGGTGAAACGGCAAATTTGACCGGCGCCAAGTGCTCTGGCAGCGCCAAATACACCCGCTTTTCACCGTTTTGCTCGTCCTCACGGTACGCACCCGACAGCACCGCCATCAGCGCCCGCTCGACACCAAACGACGGCTCAATGACGTGCGGAACAAATTTTGTGTTCGTCCCCTTGACGGTGTATTCCATGCTCTTACCACTGGCGCGCTGGATGTTCATCAGGTCAAAATCAGTGCGATACGCGATACCCATCAACTCCTCGCGGCCAATTGGATAATCGTACTCAATGTCGATCGTCTTTTCGCTGTAGTGCGCCCGATCCTCCGCCGGCACGTCCAGCTCATGGATGTGCTCTTGTCTAAGGCCCAGTTCTGCCAAAAATTCATGCGTCGCCGCCAGTAGCTCATCAAACGCCTCCTGCCAATGCTCAGGGTCGACGAAATATTCAATCTCCATCTGCTCAAATTCACGAGAGCGGAAGACAAAGTCGCGCGGCGCAATCTCATTACGAAACGCCTTACCCTGTTGGGCAATACCAAACGGCAAATTAGGGTAGAAACTATCGACGACGTTTTTGAAATTGGTGAAGATACCTTGGGCGGTTTCCGGGCGGAGATAAGAAACAGACCCTTCATCTGCGACAGGCCCTACGGTCGTCTTAAACATCATATTGAACGGCTTAGCTTCACTCCAGTCACAAGAACCACACTTCTCACATTCATACACATCATACTCAAGAAACTTCTTGGTTAAAGAACCTCTATACTTATATCCATCCTTTAATTCCTCTATCCTTTTATCAATTTTTTGAGCTTCGTCCTTTAAGTTCATTTCTTCAGCAAGCCTCTTAGCTTCTAATACCTCTTCAGGGTCAGAACTCTGGTTCATTTTTCTTAAAGGAAGGAGCTTCTCTTCCAGCGTCAACTTATCAGACTCCAGCTCTTCGTTGATCATATATAGAAAATTATCATACTTGATTCTAGTGTCTAATTTGTCAAAGCGAAATCGACTTTTACAATTATTACACTCCACCAGCGGATCAGAAAACGTATCGACATGCCCACTCGCCTGCCACACCTTCTGATTCATCAAAATCGCCGCATCGACGCCATACATGTCGTCGCGCTCGTCCACAAACCGGCGCCACCACAAATTCATGATATTACGCTTCAGCTGCACACCCAGCGGACCGTAGTCCCAGGTGCCGCTCAAGCCACCATAGACATCCGACCCCTGATAAATAAAGCCGCGGCGCTTGCACAGGCTGATAATATCTTCCATTTTTGCTTGACTCATCAAAAAACCTTTCTCCATGTTGGCAACATGGCGATTCATTAACTAAGGTTTATTATAGCATGCTTGACGTATCATTAGTTATAGTGGTATAGTCGCCCTAGAACGATAACTTGGAGGGTCAAAACATGTTGAAAAACCGAGCATCTTCCCGCACTGAATCAGGCTATTTTGAGCGCCCTACTGAAAGAACAATGGATGAAGCTGCTAATCCCTACCCGTCATATGTCATCGATAATCGCCTCTACCCTATTATTGACGCGCAGCGATACCCGAGACAGATGGAATATTTATTAGCTCAATGGCCGTTATTATTTGAGAGTAGTGTATTTAACGACAGCCCAATGCCATATCTCCAGAATCTCACTGGCGTGCTAATTGATCCGGCAACACCTTATGAACAAACTCGCCTTGTTTCAGGTCTACTTCTTGAAGAACAACTGCATAATACCCCCAAGCCACAATACAACCAGCCGACCACTTATATCGACCATGTCAAGAATATCAACACAGAGTATATTATCGCCGCCACAGAGGCACTGTGCTCTATCCAAAATTTATTCAATGAAACCAACCCCGAATATAACCCTGAACTCCCAGACGATACACACCGTGAATTATTTCACAAAATCCAGCAGCAAATTGCTAATTTTTGGGAGCAATTTCCCCGCCACAATGATAGCCGGCCGACAATAACCAGCGCCATCCTCGATATGCATACGCATGTTGTGACGCATGATTTAGCACTTTTTTCGGATGAACCGAGCGACCCAGAGGAGAGTATTGAGGCGAAAATTAGCGCCATAAAAGGACTTCAGGCAGTTGAAAGTGACATCAAACACATCATGGAGCAATCACAGCAAAGCGGAATTTTTGGAAGACTATGTTCGCTCCATGATCATGTGAGATATTTCTACCACCTCTATGCTAGGGAGATCGGTTTTAATCTAGAAACAGGCCAGTTGATCCAGCCAGATGCCGAACTTGGAAAGACAGCCGTCGCCGCTATCGTTGCCTCACCGCAATCA
Organism: uncultured Candidatus Saccharibacteria bacterium; assembly: GCA_963553645.1. Classification (GTDB taxonomy): domain Bacteria; phylum Patescibacteriota; class Saccharimonadia; order Saccharimonadales; family Saccharimonadaceae; genus Nanosynbacter. The sequence goes on from CAUVPF010000003.1 coordinate 11,004, forward strand.
CCACGGCCGTCTAAATTCCTCGTGACTACACCGCGGCATGCTGCCTAGCTACCAGCCAGCAACTAGCGATGACTGGGCCGAGGCCGCCGATGTGGGTGAGATTTTCTAGCGGCTTGGCTTGGATGAGGCGCAGCAGCTTGATATGATCGGCCGTTAGGTCACCCTGCTCGCTCGGCCTTAGGGCCTTTTCGCTTGGATCGTACATGTATGATTTATCGCTCGTCAGCGTCCGCCCGGCCACGTCAGTGCGGAGATTAAGCTCGTCACCCAGCAGCCCAGCGTACTGCATATAAAACCACGTCTCGACCAGCAGCCGATCAACCGCCGGCCGATCAAGCCACGCCAGCACCTGGCTGAGCACCGCGAACCACTCTGGCCCGTCAACGGTCTCTGTCGCCTGCGCCACCAGCTTGAGCGCTTGGTAAGCGAACTGCATCCGCTCATAATCTTCAAGGATATGCCGATAAAACGCACTGAGCCTAGCGCTGGTCAGCAGCCCCAGCTCGCCGCGGCCCGAACGGATCACCACGTCGCACAGCGCCAGGAGCTCAATGCCACCGGCTAGCTTGCTCCGCTCGCGGCGCACCCCCTTGGCGATCACCGCCCGCCGCCCCTGAGGCGTCAGTAACTGCAGCACTCGATCAGCTTCCGCATAATCCGTCCGCCGTAGTACAATCGCCTTAAGTCGCTCACCGTCTTTCATGCATCCTCCTCGCCTAGCACGCTGAGCGCGGCCCGCACGTCGTCGGGCGTCATCCGCGCCTTATCGAGCACCGCCCGCACGCCAAACGGCCGCAGCTGATCCAGATCAAGCACTACATTACTACACACCACCACCGGCAGCCGCGCCAGATCCTCATGGCTTTGCAGCTCATTCAGTAGCGCCATCCCCGTCTCACCCGCCAGCAGCATATCGAGCACCAAGCCATCCGGCCGCCACTCATCAATCATCACCATCGCCTGCCCAGCCGCCACCACTATTCGCGCCGTATACCCCGCCTCCAGCGCGTACCGCTCGAGCACCGCCGCCCACTGTGGATCATCCTCGATGATCAGGAGTTTTTTCATAATAAGCTCATCTGCTCGCTGAGCGGCACATCAACATAAAACGTCAGTCCGTCTCGGTGGCGTATCAGCCCGATCTGCCCGCCCATCGCCCGCGCAAACGTCGCAGCGATATACACTCCGAGGCCGCTGCTATCCGGCCGAGTTCTGACTGATTTGTGCGTGGTCATCTCATCCACCAGCTGCCGATACTCAGCCAGGCTCATCATCGGCCCGAAATCCCGCACACCCAGCCGCACCATCGTCCCCGCCTGGCGGACGGTCACGCGAATTACCGCACCAGCCTCGCTGTAGCGCACCGCATTGTCAAGAAAATTCGTCATGATCCGCCCGAGCAGCAATGGATTCGCCACTACCAGCCGCTTTTTACCTGTACGTGGCCACATCACCCGCCGGTCATACAGCTGTAGCATATCACGCGACTGATGTGCCAATTGGGTTAACAACGCCAGTGGATTAACCGGCTCTAGTGGAAATAATGTTGGCTGCATATTCGCCGTATGTGCCAAATCCTGCACCAAGGCCAGCGATCGCTCCGCCGTTAGCGTCAGCCGTCGCTGCATCTGCTGCGCCTCGGCCAGGCTGAGCTGGCCATCCTCGATCAATAAACTCATCTGCCGAATCAACGCCAGCGGCGCTTTTAGCTCATGTGCCGCCACCGCTATGCTGGGCATTGCGGCAAACTCCTTATCACTCCACTGTGGCTGCGCCATATACCTCTAGTATAGCAAACCGAGGCGCCAAAAAGAACTGCTGCCGCTCCGTATCATTTCACGCACCAGCCGCGACCAAAAAATTACTGTACAAATTTCACTGTTTTAAGGATGGCCTCAAAATCTGGCTTAAAGGTATCAGCATCGGTCGAAAAACGCAGTGTCTTGTCGCGCACCTTCATCAGCACTACTGAGCCGCGCAGGTCCTTACTAAACGCACCGTCAATGCGCGTGGCAGTATTACCATTATATTCGACACTACTTGAGGTCAGGTCACCTTTTTTCAATAGGCTGGCGTATTGATCGAGTGTCTTATTAAAGTCGCTGTTGAGAATCTCGAGGCGCAGTGCAAACTTATTTGGGTTATTACCGCTCGTACTCGTTGGCGGCACGATGACTGGATGGAGATATGCCTTATAGTCACCACGATCACCACCGTCAGCTGCGACATAAACACTCCAGGTTTTTGGATACATAAATGAGACGCGGCCATACTGCTCAGGACCAACAAATTCAATGCGCGGGTTTTTGGCTTCTTCGTTAAATTTCTCGCGGTCGGTCTTGGACTGCTCTTCGCGCGCCTTGGCCGAAGCTACCGCCATCCGACTCTCGACTGCGGTCTTTTCCTGCGAATATGCGAGATACGCCCAAATTGCTGCGCTACCAGCTGCCACAAACAGCACAATCACACTAATGGCTACAATCATCCAGCTATTAACATAACCCTGTTCCATCTCTGTTTTTCTACTCATGTGCATCAGTATAGCTTATGCTTCAGGCGATGTAAAGCCCCCTCTAGGTGCTAAAATCTTCACCAAGCACCATAATGTCGTGCTGCATATCGTCCAGCGCCGCCGTAATGTCCTTCGCCAGCTGCCGCGCTTCAATAAACCGCTGCCTGGCCTCATCCAGATTAAACTCCTCGCTCTGAAACCACGCGATGCGCTCATTCAGCTCCGCCATCATCTGCTCAATCGTTTTTTCGTTTGTTTTATCGTTGTTCACTGCTCTCAATCCTCGCTTTCATAATCATATCTTTTGTTGTAATATTTACTACACTACCGATCCGACAGTCACCGCTGATCATCGCGTAACCGCGCCGCAGCACCATCTCTGGGTCGTACTCAGCAATCATTCGTTGTTGCGACAATACCATATTTTTAGTAATCTCGACGCGATGCGACCACTGTTCGAGCGCCGCTTGTTGCGACATTGTTACGTGAAGGCGCCGTTCCTGAATCTGCTGCCGAATCACTTCCGTCACGCCACCCAGCCGCAACTCCAACTGCCGCCCCACGTCGTGTTTATCCGGAAATAGCAGCTGAGCGGCATTGCTCGGCGTGGCCGCCCGTCGATCAGCCGCCAGATCGCACAAACTTTCGTCAACTTCGTGCCCGATACCAGTCAGCACTGGCACGCGGCTGCCAGCCACCGCTCGCACCAAGCGTTCGTCATTAAAGCTCGCCAGGTCCTCCGCGCTACCGCCGCCGCGAATCAGCACAATCACCTCCGGCGGCTCCGCCAATTGGTTACAGTGGGCAATCGCCCGCACCGCCTGATCAGCTGCGCCGTCGCCCTGAACTTTGATATTAGCGACGATAAACTGCACCCCGCCCCAGCGCTCGCCAGCAATTTTCATAAAATCCGCGTAGCCCGCCGCCTGGGTGCTAGAAATAACCGCCACGCGGGCAGGATATGGCGGCAAGGGACGCTTCCGCTCCGCATCAAACAGCCCTTCGGCCGCTAATTTCGCCTTGAGTAGCTCGGCGCTACGCTTGAGGTGACCTGTGCCCAGTGGCTTGACCTCCTGTACTGTCAGGCTAAACTTACCCTTGGCAGTTAGCTTAGCCGAAGCTCGCACTACCACGCGCATCCCCTCCTCGATCGGTGTCCTGAGCTGCCACGCCATCATGAAACAATTGACTGCACTCTCAGCATCCTTGAGCGTAAAAAAGACAAATTTCTGCTGACGCACCGTGAACTCAGCGACCTCACCTTCAACCTCAATGACTGGAACGGCCGTCTCCAACATCTGATTGACAACCGCTACAAAGTCGCTAACGCTAAACCGCGGTGTTATCGTCGTCATCTGGCCGCCCATATTTGATCAGTGCATGCTGATAAAATATATACCCAAAGATTATCGTTCCCGCCAGTAGTATCACCCGCGTCAATATAATTCCAGCGATAGCGACGTCCGGCGCCACACCGGTCATACTCAAGAAAACGATCATAATTGCTTCGTACACGCCCGCACCACCCGGTGTAAAGGCCACCAGGCTCGCCAGTCCCGCCACACCGTAGCCAATAATCAGCACCGCCGGATTGACCGACACACCAAGTGACCAAAAGGCTACGATGAACATCAATACATCAAAGATGGCATAAATCGCACCCCAGACTAGTGGTTTGATGAGTAGGCGCCGATGCTCCGACAGCTCCACAAAATCATCATGCATCTCAGCGAAGAACGCTTCGATTTTTGTCGAAACTAGCAGCCGCTTGATCTTGCCCAGCGTTGCCCAGCGCACGACCATGTTAATAACTCGCGACACCCTCACTGCCGTGTTGTGCATACGCCTTCGTGATGAGAACATAAAAACCAGCCCAACTGTCAGCGCCAGCACTACTAGCACCAAGAAGAAACTTGACGTTACGATGTAGCGATTTACCTGCCCATCAATCGATAAAACCAATACCGCCAAAATCAACAGTACCATCAGCGACAGAAAGCCTGTCACGTAGCGGATCACTTGAGCAAACGTCGAGCGCGCTGAGCTGACACCGAGCTTGTGCATTCGCCACGTCGTGTAGGAAATACCACTGACACCGCCCGACGGAAAAATATGATTAACCAGATTTAGTTCCAATGCAATCCGCGTCTGCTCAAATCGCGAGATATGCCCGATCAGTTTTTTGTCGCGAAGATAGGCAAAGATCATCTCGCCACCTGCAAAATATACGATAATTTGAAACGGCAGTAGCAGCAGTAGTAGCCAGATATTCGCCCGGCCGAGTAGCTCCCACGCTCGTACCAGCTCCGCGCGCGACAGAAAAATGATCAACACCAGCACCGCCAGCGTCACAAGACTCATGATCGTCCGCGGTGACTTTAATGCCTCCAAGAGCTGCTGTATCCTTTTTGATACCATATCGCCCATTATATCACGCAGTTTTTGCTATAATCAAACCATGTATATCACCTTACTTGGTCGCCAGCCAGAGATCTCGCTCACCGAACTTGCGGCGGTCTTTGGTATGGATAACGTCAATCGCATCAGCCAGCAATTCGCCGAGGTTCAAACGTCTCAATTCGACATTACTACATTGGGCGGCACTATCAAATGCGCCAAAGTGATCACCGAGCTACCAGCCAGCCGCACCGACAAGGCCTCGCTTCTCGCCGCTTCGCGCTTCATCACCCAGCATTATCAAGCCAAGTGGGCACACTCGCCGCATAAAATCACCCTCGGTCTCAGCGCCTATAACCTGGCTGTTGGCGCCCGCGACGTCCAAAAAACCGGCCTCATCCTCAAATCATCCCTCAAAAAATCTGGCACAAGTCTCCGCCTCAT
>CAUVPF010000004.1:0-14851 GCA_963553645.1 uncultured Candidatus Saccharibacteria bacterium
ATATTAGTGCTTACTATGAGTATATTTCGTGAACCCGGATATCAATTACCAACTGGTGATCAAGACCAGAACAACCCTGGCAAAAAGTGCGGCGTCCAGTCGTCAGAAGTAGGCGATCGACCACAGAGCCCCGCCGTCGTACACTCGCTGGGAAAGTTTGGACTCAGAGAACCTCTCGCGCCAGACCCATCAGCTGACGGACAGCGTATGGATGAGCTACCATCAGTAGATGAGATTCCTGATTTATTATCACAGCTTGGCCCTATTTTAAATCTGGAACAGGACAATAATGAACCTTCTGATACTGTGTATCTGCGGGCAAGAGAGGCTGGGGAAACCCCAGAAGAAGAGCAAACTCCAGAACAGCGGCAACTCATTAAAGACATAGAAACTATGGGGTCTTTTTCACAAGATCCACTCTATAAGTTTGCTTATACGCCCGAGGAGTTGCACGGCTTAGTGCTCGAGCTTCTTTCACTAAAAGAAATGCGCCGGCCTAATCTAAGCGGTGTTGAGAATAAAATACTGGATATGGCGTCCTTTATTCAGGACAAGGGCCGCGAGAAACTGGGTGGAGTAAAGGTTGACGGCCTGTTGGCACGGTCTACGAATGACAGACGCCAGGGAGTGCAGTGGAGTACTCTAATTAACTGTGCCAAAGATATTACCAATACAATTAGATCGGCGATAGCCGGTAAGGGTGGCGGTATGTCTGATTTATTAATAGACATTAAAAGCCCCGAGAGTAAAGGCACTAACCGAAAAGATGATATTGATCTCACGCCGGTGTATCAGTGCGTCGCTGACGTCTATGCTTTTAAGGTTATTGGCCGACGGGATATCCCCATTTATGACAAGAACTGCGCTACATTTATCGCTAATTGCGATATAATAAACCAATGGTATGAGGACGTCCGGCAAACGCTAACGGGAGTCCCTCGCGAATATAAAATTCGAGGATATAAGACTAGTGCGGCTTGGACTATTAATAATATGGTCAGCATCATGAATGAGCGGCTAGCTGGTAATCATAAGAGTGGTGTTAAAAAAGACTACAAACTGGACCCTGCTGGTGCTATTGCCCAGCAACTACACCTTGGACATGCTGTCGAGGAAATCCGAAATATGCTCAAGATAGCAAACACCGGCGATAACCAATAAGGCTGGAGACGCTAGCTCTGGTTATTAGTTTCGGAGCCACTCTGCCTATTTGCCCAAATTACCCATCTCGCTTATACTTAAGCCATGAAAACTTGGCACGATGTCGCTTCCCTGTATCAGATTTATCCGCGCAGCTTCCGGGATACCAATGGCGATGGAATTGGCGATTTGAACGGTATCACCGAAAAGCTGGATTATTTGGCTTGGCTAGGAGTTGACGGAATTTGGATTTCGCCGTTTTTCCTATCGCCGATGACTGATTTTGGCTACGATATCGCTGACTACCGAGCTATCGATCCGACATTTGGCGGGCTGGATGATTTTCGGGTACTACTAGAAAAAGCCCATATCCTAGACATTAAAGTTATGATTGATCTCGTTCCCTGCCATACGTCTGATCAGCATCCGTGGTTTCAGGAAGCGCGGTCATCGCGGGACAATCCCAAGCGTGATTATTATGTCTGGCGTGACGGGCGGGACGGTAATGAGCCAAATAATTGGCGAAGTTTATCGGGCGGCAGTTCATGGGAGTTTGATGAGCAAACTGGTCAGTATTATCTCCACTCATTCCTGAAAACGCAGCCGGATTTGAATTGGGATAATCCTGCGGTTCGCGATGAGATGAAAAACGTGGTGCGATTTTGGTTTGATATGGGTGTGGACGGCATGCGGGTTGACGCGATTTGGGGCATTTCTAAAGACCCTGAGTTTAGTGACGATTCGCCAAATCCTGATTTTCACGGCGATTCTGGAGCCTACGGTGCGTTCATTCACGACCACTGTAAAATGGGGCCGCATTTTCAAGAATATCTGCGTGAACTGGCGTCAGTTTGCGATGAATATGATGACAAGCAGATGGTGTTTGAATTTTACCCTGACGAGAAGTTGGGCGATATTTACCAACAGTATCACAAGGTACTGACGGCCCATCCGAAGGCGTCGGCGTTCTTTATGGAATATCGCCAGGACGAGTGGCACGCGGAACATACTGGGCAGAAGATTGAGAATTATCTGCGGGCGGCAGGTTCAGCCAGGCCGTTTTTTTGCGTTGGCAATCACGATCAGCCGCGCGTTGCCTCGCGGCTCGGGACAGAGCGCGCGCGAGCCTTGCATTTCCTCAATCTACTCACGCCGGGTGTTAGCGTGATGTACTATGGTGATGAGATTGGCATGACCAATGGCGAACTGACCGTTGATGACATTCAGGATAATTTTAGCCCCGCTCATTCTATCATCGACAGCCGTGACCTGGAGCGTACGCCGATGCAATGGGACGATACGCAGTTTGCTGGGTTCTCAAGCGTACAGCCGTGGCTGCCTGTTCACGCCAACGCGATAAAAACCAATGTCCTGACGCAGGCCATGCACCCTGACTCACTTCTGCACCTGCACCGACGGCTGCTTCACCTGCGGCGGGGTATGCCGATATTGCAGCGCGGCACGCTCGAGGTGATTAACACCGGTAATGGATTTGTCCTCGGTATCAAACGAGAACTAGGCAGCGAGCGGGCTTATATTTATATTAACTTCGCTGATGCACCACAACATTTTTTTATCCCAGAACATACCGAGATCATCGCCTCAACCCACCCCCACTGCTCTACCATCGACAATAGTCAGCAGCTAACAATTCAGAAATATTGTGGGGTTTTATTATTGCTGCAGAATAATAGGTAGCTATTGCTTATGTCTTTACAGTTTGAGTATACTGTTCTACAATATCTGCAAGTTTAGTTAATAACGAAGGGTAACTATGGCTACAGACTTCCAGGAAAAAGCTTGTGAAAAGGCTTTACGTGAGTATCGTAAAAAATATTTAACAAAGAAAGAAAACCTCAATGCTGATGAGTCAACCGCACGCCTGATGGTCAATAGCCTGCTCAGTATGGTGCTTGGATATACTCTTATTGATGAGATTAAAACAGAGCATATGATTCGTGGTACATATGTTGACTACGTTGTGCAGTTAAATAAGAAAATTCATTTTATCGTTGAAGCAAAGGCCACCTCTATTGACCTCAATGAGCGTCACCTCAAACAGGCTGTTGACTATGCCTCAAACGAAGGCGTTGATTGGGTGATCTTAACTAATGGTCGCTGCGTCGAGCTTCACCGTGTTATCTTTGAAAAGCCGATTCGCTCACAGCGTATTTTTGCCTATGACTTAACCAATTTATCAACAATTAGAACTGCAGCAAAGCACCTAGTGAACCTCACCAAGAAATCTGTGCTCAGAGGTGATTTGGATAAATACTGGAAGCGTTTTGATGCGCTAACCGAAGACAACATGAGAAAGGCCATCAAGTCACCCGATGTTATTCGTAGCTTGAGACTGTTCATTAAGAAAAAGTCGACTATCAACTTTACCGATGCCGAGATTGCCAAAGCGATTGACAGACTAATTAGTTAATTACCGTGCTTTCACCAAGGCTAGACCCGTCACCCCGCCAGCAATCCCCTGCTAATACAGCTGCGCCCACGACGCAACATATCTATTAAGTCCATTTGGGCCGAGCCGCCCTGTACCGATACACTTCAACCTCAACTGCTGACCCAGGCCATTGACCGCAAAGAACGCGGTTGGATCAGGACCACGCAGCACTCGTACCGCTCCCTTGGCCGGCCGATCATTTAACTCAGCCTTACCGGCTACCGACACCCAGCCGATATAGAATAGCAACTTATCAAGCTTACAACCCTCAAAATCAGGCTCCAGCACCCCATACTTATTCCAGCCGCAAGCAGGTATCTGAAATTGTGGCGTCTGTTTATGATCTGGCATCTGGCCCTCAACTCCTGGCATGATAAGTACTTTCTTCGGATCAATAGCATCCGGGTCAACTTCGTGACATGACCATGGGCTGGAATGATTAATATCATACGCACGCCCCCCAGCCGCCAGCAGCCGCAGTGGCGATATCGCTACGTCCGCCATTCGTTTTAATAGACCGTATGGGAGTGGCCGCAGCAGCGCTTCACTGTCAAATTGCTCTTTCATACTCGCCTCCTCCTTATAATAATCGTACCCTTGGGTACTTGTTATCACCGAGCACGCCAGTGTCTATAATCTCCAGTCCGATCTGCGCTCCGTCAGGATGTACCGCAAAAAACTCTGTCTCTAGATGCGCTGGACCACTCAACATTCGCACGTATTGATCATTGATTGGCAGACGATGGACTATTGACTGCCTTACCTGACCACTCCCACGTTCACGCACTATCCAGCCAATATGGAATGGTGGCTCAGCCCGCAGCACGGCATAATGACGCCAGCCAATGACGAGCCCTGGTGCATGAAAAAGAAATGAAAAGCGGCCCGGTAGTAGCTCATCTGTCTCACCATTCGTCGTCACCGTCAGCGCTGGATCTATCAGCGACGGATCAATATCACGCTGGCAATGCCACGGGTGGGTCTCCTGCATACTGTCTCGGCGAAAACCGCCCAACATAAACATCAGCGGCCGCATTGCTACGTCCGCCATTTTCGTCCATAACGGTAGGGGTTCAGGGCGAAGAGCCGAGTGATTGTGTCCGTCTCGCCGTTTCTCCATCATCACCTCACTGGCGTCAGTCACTTATCTCCTTACGGAAGTAAGTGAGGTGCGCACCCCCATAACTACGATTGTCCACCACAACAATTCCGTTTTGAATTGGCACCTCACCTATTCCTGGGTGTGATAATATCATACATCCGCCCGGTTTGAGAAGCCCCATTAGTCGTGAAACTGTGGAAAACTGCGGGTTGTGGTATGGTGGATCGACAAAAATGACATCAAACTTCTCTGTTACGCTCATGCTTTTCAGCCAATTTGATATCGTTGTTTTTATTACAATAGATTTTTCGTTGACGCCCAAACTGCCTATGTTTTCGGCAATGACACGCTGAGCGACGCGGTTTCGTTCCACAAAAACTACTGACTCAGCGCCGCGACTAAGCGCCTCCAAACCAATAGCGCCAGAGCCAGCAAAAGCATCCAGTACCCGCGCGCCACGCACGGTTTCGCCCAGTGAATTAAACATCGCCGAACGGACCCGCTCACCCATGGGGTGCGTCGTCGAGCCTGGCGGCGCCTGGATGAATCGTCCGCCAAATTCGCCAGCGATGAGCTTAACGCGCACGCTGTTCCTCGGCCAGCCACACTGCACTCAGCCAGCCCAGCACCACCGCACGAATAATCAGCGGCATCAGTTGACGGTTAGTCTGCCGCGCTAGCTCCGTCGTCCAGCCAGTCTTGGCGAACTTTTCATACATAGCCATATCCGCCACCTGATTAACGCAGCCAAGATAAAACGCCCGAAAGCCCGCCTGGCGTACCTTTTGGATATCGTGCTGCTGCGGCAGGCCAGTGGCAAATCGTTGGTAAGCCACTACGCTGGCGACACCCGCCTCGAACGCCAGATGCATAGTCATCACACCCTTTGCGCCCCAAAATTCCCAGTTATTGCGCAGGGTTTTTAGCACCGTCTCGCCCGGCATTAGACTCTTTTTGATCAGCGAGTTACGGGTCTCCATGCCCTCACCGCGCAGCTGAGCCAATTTCTCCTCCAGCGGAAAATGATGCGGTGGCGTCAAGCCATCGGTGATGGCGTGCGCCATCCATGCTGCCTCAAATGCTGCTCGCTCACAGTTATCGGCACTGAGCGCCGCTGCGAGATTGGTGATATGTTGATCAATCATCTCGAGAAGCGCTACATCATTCGGATCGTGCGGGTCAATGAAGTGCCATGGCTCATCAACGGCCGGACTTTTCCGCTTGATACCATCAGGGCCATTATTACCCTCGAAATGCAAAATATCCTTGCTCGACGGAAAGTTGCACCACGATGGCAGCAGCTGCACGATATGCCGCCGCGCGACCCGATCAATTTTTTGATGAACACCCATCAGATTGCCTGACTTGGTGTGAAATGTGGTTCCTGAATACATACTTATCTCACTAATTTAGCGTCGTTAATCGCTGATAGCGACTGACGGCACGCGCCAGATGGTTATATTGTAGCAAATCCTGCCCTTCTTTGACAAAGCGCTCGGCCTCCGTCTGTGCACGGGCAATCAGCGGTGTGTCGCTCAGCGAGGCAATTTTTAGGTTCAATGCGCCATGCTGCGCTCGACCGTAAATCTCGCCAGGACCGCGCAGTTTCAAATCAACTTCTGCCAGATAAAAGCCGTCTTGGGACTTCTCAATTTCCCTGAGGCGCTGGCTTGGCTTATCATGGCTCGACATCATCAGATGACAAAAACTCTGATACTCACCACGGCCAACCCGCCCGCGCAGCTGATGAAGCTGGCTGAGCCCAAAGTTATCAGCATTTTCGATGAGCATGACCGTGGCGTTCGGCACATTGACGCCGACCTCCACCACCGTGGTACTCACCAACATGTCAATGTCGCCGTCCGCAAACCGCTGCATGACCGCCGCTTTTTCCTCTGGCGGCAGTTTACCGTGCAGCAGCCCTAGGCGACGATGATGAAACATCATTTTTGCCAATTTGTGATATTCCGCCTCGACCGACTTTTTGTCATTATCAGGATTGTCGTCGATCAGTGGGCAGATGACGTAGGCTTGGCGGCCCTGAGCTAGCTCATGGTCAATCGCTTCGTAGAGCTTCGGCGCCGAGGCTGGTGACCAAATTTTCGTTTGAATCGGCTGACGACCGGCCGGCAGCTCATCCAAAATCGAGATGTCTAGTTCACCATACAACGTCAGCGCCAAGCTCCGCGGGATTGGCGTAGCGGTCATGCTGAGCAGATGCGGCATATAGTCCGCTTTTTGCAGCAACGCCTGCCGCTGCTTGACGCCAAACCGATGCTGCTCGTCAATAACCGCAAACCCCAGTTTGTGGTACGCCACTTTTTCCTGAATCAGAGCGTGCGTACCGACCACCACGTCAATGTCACCATTTGCTAAATTGTCCAGCAGCTGCCGCCGAGGGGCGCCCTTGACGTGCCCTGTTAGCAGCGCCACCGACACACCAAACGGCGATAATAATTCATCCAGCGTCTTTGCGTGCTGAGCCGCCAAAATCTCCGTCGGCGCCATGATGGCCGTCTGGAAACCAGCCTGCGCTACTTCCGCTGCCACTAGCCCAGCGACCACTGTTTTACCCGAGCCGACATCGCCTTGCAATAATCGATTCATTGGATGTTCGGACTCCAAATCCTGCAAAATCTGCCAGGCGGCGCGGCGCTGCGCGTTGGTCAAGGGAAACGGCAGCTGCTCGACAAATTGCTTAACGACCGGCTGATTGAACGGAATGCGCCAGCCAGTCAATTTGGTTTGCTCTTGTTTATTAAATTGTGCTGCCAAAATCATTTCAAACAACTCTTCGAACGCCAAGCGTTCCCGGCCGCGGGCAATTTCCTGATGATTTTTCGGTGCGTGGAGGAACTTGACGGCCTCCGCGCGGCTGACTAGTTTTTGCCGCTGGACGATGTACTCCGGCAGTGTTTCGGGCAAAAATTCCATGATGGGCCGCAAATTTTTCAGCAAATCCTGCACGGTTTTGGGGCGGAGGTTTTTGATGGATTTATAGACCGGGTGGATGCCTGACGTATGCTGGGCGTCGGACGTATCTGTTTGCTTGGCCAGTTCAACGGATGGATTACTGATCTGATAGCTGTTATATTGCATGCCAAATTGACCAGAAAACATGAACTCGGCATCGGATCTCAGCTGCGATTCGCGGTACGGCTGATTGAACCAAACGGCCTTCACCTTGCCAGAATCATCCGCCAGCACCGCCGTGGTTATCCTTAAGCCCCGGCGCACAATGCGCGTGGAAATCGACTCGCAGCGCGCCCGCACCGTCACCTTGCCCGGCTGAAGATCAGCAATGTTGACCGCCGCCGAATAATCATCATACGCCCGCGGCAAAAAATCCAAGGCGTCCGCCACCGTCTCTAAACCCGCCGCCGACAGCGCTTGGGCAGTTTTGGGACCGACGCCTTTGATGTGTTCCAGTGGGGTTATTAGTTTCATTGCACTCGACTGAGCGCCTCAGCTTGCAGCGCCTCGAATAGCTGCTTGAGGGCGTCTTGTACTCGTGTATAGTCCTCTTCTGGATTTGTCGTCTCTTCATGCCACTGTATATAGAATTTTAGCTTTGGCTCAGTACCACTCGGGCGAATCGTAACACGGCGGCGTGAATCACCACACTCAAACACCAGTACATTGCCCTTGACGCAATTAATTGCCGTGGTCGTCCCATCAGCTGCCGTTCGCACCAGTGTCTGATAGTCGGATACCGCCGATACTACCTGATCACCAATCATCTTTGGTGGATCGGTGCGCAGTGAGTTCATAATCTGCTGCATCGTCGCAAACCCTTCGGCACCCGGATAGATGGCGACTTCGAGTCGCTCCACATACAACCCAACTTCACGATACAGCTCCATCAGCTTATCAACGAGCGTTTTTCCCTGCTGCTTGAGTTCAGCCGCATATTCTGCGAGCGCCAGCGCACCAACCGCACCGTCTTTATCACGAGCATAGTCGCCCTTGAGTAGGCCATAACTTTCCTCACCACCCAGTACAAACACCTCATCAGTGCCTTCTTTCTGGCGAATAACCTCACCGATGTACTTAAAGCCAATCAGCAGGTTGCCGTAGCAGGTAGCACCATAGCTGTCTGCCAGCGCCTTCATCATATCAGTTGTAACAATGGTCTTGACGACGTAATGCTGCGGAGTGACGCCGCCTCGCTCTTGCAATTTCCGGAGGGAATAATCAGTCGCAAGTGCGGCAGATTGATTACCGGTGAGATAGACTGGTTGACCATGATGATTCACGATTACACCAATTCGATCAGCATCAGGATCGTTGGTAATCGCAATATCAGCTGACGTTTCCATCATCTGTGCGACGACCATGTCGTTGGCGGCACGCTCCTCAGGATTTGGCTTACGATTAGTAATCGTCGGGAAATTACCATCCGGCACCATCTGCTCATCGACCGTTGTAATCTGAGTAAACCCAGCCTGGCGCAATACTGGTAGGACATTAGTCTGCCCCGCACCATGGAGTGGTGAATAGGCGATTGTCAAATCACGCTCCTGACCGTCAGCTTGCGCTAGTACCGCAGCATAGTACGCCTCGTCAACATCCTGACCGATAATGGTAATCTTGCCCTCAGTCACTGCTGCCTCAAAATCTGGCTCAGCTAGCACCTCGGTCACCGCTGCCGCCGCGTCCAAGATACCCCGGTCATGCGGCGACACCACCTGTGCGCCATCATTCCAATACGCCTTAAAGCCGTTATCAGTTGGTGGATTATGGCTAGCCGAAATTACAATTCCAACAGCGCAGCCAAGGTGTCGCACAGCGAAACTCAGCTCTGGAGTTGCCCGAAAGCTGTCGAAAATATATGTCTTAAATCCATTGGCAGCACACACCCGCGCGGTGTATTGGCTGAGTTCTGGCGAGGTCAAGCGCGTATCACAGGCGATGACCACACCTTTTGCTGGTGCATCAGGATCAAACTGCTGAGCATAGCGACACAGTGCTTGCGCCGATTCACCAATCGTGACGCGATTGATGCGGTTTGAGCCGACTCCTGTTGTGCCGCGTCGACCGCCAGTACCAAACTCAATTACCTTGAAAAATGCATCTTCCAGATCTTGCCACTGCTCATTTGCAATCATCTGCTCTAGCTCTACCTTGTATTCGGCATATTTTGGCTCTGTTAGCCAGCGCTCGATGTTCGCTGCTGCTTCTACTGATACGTGTTGCTTGACTGAGTCCATGACTATTCTCCCTCCATAATTAATACAAACGAGTTTTTACCTTTTTTCAGCAACGACGTGGTGTTGACGGCTTGGTCTTCGGCTATTTTTTCGCCGTTGAGGCTAATGGCGCCAGATTTTAGCAGGCGTTTTGCTTCGCCATTGGAGCTGACCGCGCCGGAAACCACTAACGCTTCAATGACGCCGACGCCGACATCAACGCGCGGGATTTCTTGAGCCAAAGCGTCCAAATCATCGTCCGACAATTGCCGAAAATCACCGCCGCCAAACAGTACTTCCGTCACTCGCTCCACTGATTCGCGCCGATTGACACCGTGAACGATGTCGGTGACTTCGCGCGCCAAAACTTTTTGCGCCGAGCGGGCGCCTGGATTGACGGCATGGTTTTCAGCGATGGCCTCAATGGTGTCGCGATCAAGCATGGTGAAAATCTTCATGTATTCGATGGCGCTTTCGTCATCAACGTTCAGCCAGAATTGATAGAATTTATAGACGCTGGTTTTGGTTTCATCCAGCCACACGGCACCGCCTTCGGATTTACCAAATTTGCGCCCAGTTGATTTGTTGATCAGCAGTGGTGCGGTCATGGCGTAAACTTCAGCATTTTCTTTTTTGCGGATCAATTCCACGCCTGAAACCAAATTACCCCACTGGTCGGAACCGCCGATTTGCAAATTGACACCGTGATGTTTGAATAAGTGCCAAAAATCATAACCCTGCAACAAGGTGTAGGTAAATTCCGCAAAGCTCAACCCCTTGCCGTTGTCGATGCGTGCTTTGAAAAATTCACGACCAATCAAATCTGCCATGTTGAAATTCTTGCCAATGTCGCGGAGGAACGGCAACAATTCCAAATTGCCCAGCCAATCCGCATTGTCCACCAAGGTAAAATCGCGTCCCGCAAAAATTTGCGACACTTGCGCCTTCAACGCTCGTTTATTGTGCTCAATTTCCGCATATGAAAGCAGGTTCCGCTCCTCGGTGTCGCGCATATCGCCAATCATGCCCGTACCACCACCAACCAGCAGAAACACCTTGTGTCCACGTTCCAAAAAATGCCGCACCATCATATACACCGCCAGATGCCCTACATGCAAACTGTCAGCCGACGGATCTGTCCCCAAATAGAGCGTGAAATTCTCCGAATCGATAAGCTTGTCATTGGTGAATGTGGTCTGGTTCCAAAACCCGCGCCACTGTAGCTCCTCTGATAATTGCATATTCCTCCTTTTCTGGGTAATAGTATAGCAATTTTATGATTGAAGCGAAACATAGGCGTGATATAATGATAGTGTGAACAAGAAACCCTCAGATAAGCAGTCGGGCTCCAGCGCAAAACCAGCGCCGTCACGTCCGCACCCAAAGCCGGCAAACCGGCTGAGTGTCTATGCAAACTTGGCGAATAAGCGTCGACTAAAGAAGGACAAGCGCTCCCGCGAAAGAGCGGAGTATCTGGCGAGTCTACCGAAGCATCCTGTCAAGCGGTTCCTTTACCGTCTCCACCCGAAACGCGTCTTTAAGTACTGGTTCTCTAAGCGCGGCGGCCTGATGGCGCTCAAGATTCTCGGCGTCGCTGTTGTCGTGATGATTATCCTGGTTGGTGGTCTCTTTGCCTACTTCCGCAAAGACCTCGACAAGATCCGTCCGGGTGAGCTCGCCAAACGCGTCCAAACAACGGTCACGAAATATTATGACCGCAATGGTGCGCTGCTCTGGGAAGATAAAGGTACCGATAACTATAAGCTGGTGGTTGAGGCTGATAAAATTAGCGATTATCTCAAGAAAGCAACTATCGCTATTGAGGATCGTGATTTTTATAAGCACCACGGCATCAGTATTAGTGGACTGACTCGCGCCATGTTTAGTACAGCATCAGGCCGGCAGGTCCAGGGCGGCTCGACACTAACACAGCAGCTCGTCAAGCAGGTCTTCTTTGCCGAGGATGCCGACAAGCGAGGCCTGAGTGGTATTCCACGTAAGATTAAAGAGATTATTCTGGCCATTGAGGTCGAACGCATGTACAACAAGGACCAGATCCTCGCGCTCTATCTCAATCAGGCACCATATGGCGGCCGACGTAACGGTGCCGAATCAGCGGCTCAAACATACTTTGGCAAATCCGCCAAGGATCTCAGCCTAGCCGAGGCGGCACTGCTGGCTTCCGTCCCGCAAAACCCAAGTACATTTAATCCATATAACGCTGCTGGCCGCAAGATGCTGATATCACGCCAGCACACAACTCTCGACTATATGCTAGAACAGGGCTATATCACCGAAGCACAGGCCAAGGAAGCCAAGCAATACCCGATTCTTGACAAGATCAAGCCTGAGACTGAGCAGCTCGCTGGTATTAAGGCACCACACTTTGTACTCATGGTGCGCAATCAACTGGAGCGTGAACTTGGCAAGGCAGTTGTTGGTCGCGGTGGACTAACCGTAAAGACGACGCTAGACTGGAGAATCCAAGAGAAACTTGAAACAGAAATGAAAGCCTTCTTTGATTCAGGTCGTCCGGGTCGCGTAAGTATTAGCAATGGTGCAGCAACGGTTGAAGATGCGCAGACTGGGCAAATTGTCGCCCTCGTCGGTAGTCGTGACTTTAATTACGCTGGCTTCGGTCAAGATAACGCCGCCATCGGCTTTATCCAGCCAGGTTCGACCATCAAGGCTTTCGATTACGCAAAACTATTTGAGAACCGTGGTAGTAATCAGCAGAATTACGGTTCAGGCTCAATTCTTAGCGACGAAAACATCGACAAGATCTACGGCGCCAAGCTAAATAACTGGGACCGACGTTTTATGGGTAGTGTTTCTATCCGTCGTTCACTGGCACTTTCTCGTAATGTTCCAGCGGTCAAGGCAATGTATATCGCAGGTAATGGCTCACCAAAGCCAACGGTTGATTATATTCACAATATGGGTAACACCAACTACTGCCAACAAGAGGAAGCAGCCGGCGGCTACGGGCTATCGGCAGCCATTGGCGCCTGTGGCACAAAGCAGACTGAATTAGTAAACGCCTACGGTACATTTGCACGCATGGGCGTCGCTAAGCCAAGCGCCAACGTCCTAGAAGTAACCAATAGCCAAGGTGACACCTTAAAGAAGTGGAAAGATGAAAGCAAGCAGGCAACCGACCCACAAGTCGCCTACATCATCAATGACATCTTGGGCGATGCAGATGCCGCGCGCGACCTGCATGGTTACGGTGCAATGAATGTACCTGGCGTCAGAACTGCCGCCAAAACGGGTACGACCGACAAAAATGGCCATGCGAAGGATGTCTGGATTGTCAATTATAGCCCAGCATTAGTTATGGGCCTGTGGCTCGGTAATTCTGACACCAGCACCATCAATACCCCGAACTCGGCCTTTGGTATGCCAGTGATACGTAGTGTCATGTCATTTGCTCACACCGAGGTTTACGCCAAACAGGGTAAGTGGAAGCCGAATGACTGGTTCAAGCGACCAGACGGTATACAGCAGCAAGGCAAGGAGCTGTATCCATCCTGGTGGAATAAAAAGCAGGGCGAGACCACTGAAAAACTCAAATTTGACCGCGTATCCAAGAAAAAGGCAACGAGCTGTACACCAGCCGACGCTATCGAGGAGGTTGAAGTTACTAAAACAATTGATCCACTCACCAAAAAGCCATCATACTCAGCACCTGAAGGATACGACGCCAATGCTGATGATGACAAGCATAAATGTGATGACGCCAAGCCGGGTATCAGCTTGTCAATCTCTGGCTCTGGCTCCAGTCGCACCATCACCGCTCGTGCTACCAACGGCACATTCCCACTCACCTCAATCGACATCCTACTTGATGGTCGTAGCGTCAAAAGTGAATCAATTTCCGGTAGTGGCGGTAGCGTCTCGACTGAGATCAAAATCAGTGGTCCAGGGCGACACACCGTCCAAGTAGTTGCCCGCGATGAGGGTTACTACACTGCGTCAGATAGCAGCAGCTTCTCGGTAGGCAGCGGCTCAAGCTCCGACTAACCCGCCCCCTTTCCCTGTGACACATAAAAACCAGACCGCTTTAGTCTGGTTTTTACTCCTTCTTAGCCTTAGCGATTATTGCTCATTAACCATCCGGATCAGGTCAGCTTCACGCTGCGACTGGGTCTTGGGACGAGATGACCGTGGACTCTGAGCCGAGGCACGTGGAGTGTCGGGTTTTGTCACCTTGCTGACTTGCGGCCGACGACCGGTGGAGCGCTGCTTGGGTTGTTTGGGGGCAGCTTGAGTTAGTGAATGCTGCACCACTTCTTTTGCTTCTTTTGGCTCGGCGCAAACCTTCGCAAACATCATCTTGCCGGCGTCAGTCTGCAAGCTACGAATGATTTCAATGCGTTTTTTCTGACCCAGGAACTTTTTGGCTTGCTCAACCACCACCATTGTACCATCATGCAAGTAGCCGACGGCCTGATGAGAATCCTGACCTTTTTGCGTCAATTCCAGCACCAGCTCATCGCCAGGCAAATAGCTCATCCGCAAACTCTTGGCCAGCTCATTGATATTGAGAATCTGAATGCCTTCGACTTGCGCCACCTTGTTCAGGTTGTAATCCAGCGTCAGAATGGCAGCGTTCATTTCCTTAGCGAGTTGCAACAGCCGATTATCTACCCCTTCAGGAATGCGCGTTGCATCGTCAAGCAGCGTGAACGAACTACCCAACACATCTTTTAACTCCTTCATGGCGTCCATACCAAAGCGGGCGCGTTCGCGCTTGGCATGATCAGCACCGTCAGCCAGTAGTTGCAGTTCGATCAGCACACTGCGCGGCACGATAATCTGCCCCAGCAAAAAACCAGTCTTTGCCAAGTCAACCACCCGGCCGTCCATCAGTACCGACGTGTCAACCAAAATCGGCAGCTGCGTACCGCTACCTGTGTGCCGCCGCGGCTTAACCAGCATATATATCTCCGCCATGATAGACATCAG
>CAUVPF010000005.1:0-14564 GCA_963553645.1 uncultured Candidatus Saccharibacteria bacterium
CCCTGTATATAAGGCTCTGCAGTTTGCCAATTCATGCGGCGATGGTGTATCTCTTTGCCGCTCATAAGGTGTTGCAGGTCAGCGGCCATTACCTTTGTATCGTATACGAATGGGTCATCCCAATGCTGCCACTCCTGACGATTGTTGTGATAATAGAGGTATGTTGCGCCGCGGTGGTAGTCATCGGTCGACATAGTAATTGAATTAATGTTGAGCTCATCTAGCTGTTCGCGGAGCTGTTTGACGATGGTTGACTTACCAGAGCCACTACGGCCAGCGATATGGATGATGCGCGGAGAATTCGCGGTAGGGGTGAGAATATCAGAAACAATAGTATCAATGTCAAGCTCCGGCTGAATTGACAGCGCCTCCCGCCCCTCGTGTTGTCGTCGGAAGTCGTAGTGCGCCTGCCACTCACTGGTAGCCATTATTTCACCGGTCACTTCCATGAATATATTACCAAACTGGTCAGTAAATTGTTGCCATGATCCATTATCTTCTAATTCAGCTTGTACTAGGCCGTCGTTTTCGAAAAAATCAATAACGACACCGGGTAGCGGTTCGGCGCGTAGTTTGCGGATAATTGGCACCTCGTCGTTACGGTAGTATTCATATAACTCGGGGCTAATCTCAGTCGTCACCTCTAGCCGACGCAGACCATCACCACTCCGAAAGCCATTGTCTTTGAGAGTTGCTTCGTAATGTAGCTTGCCGGTATCACGCTTAAGGGTTGAGCGGAGGCGCAGGCTGAATGGCTCGTCCGGGTGTGATAGATAAAACTGTTCAATCGGTTCAGCTTCTTTGCGTAGATTGGTGAGTTTTTCTGGAAAGATAGCTATGAATTTACGCTCAGTCTCTACGGGTAGTCTCCCTTCAAATTCGGGCGTGTGGATGAGTGATTCAATTGACATAAGCGTCGCTCCTTTGGTGTGTGTTGATGACACTAGTGATTGTAGTGTAGAATTACCTGTATGAATAGCAAGTATAATTTGACTCAACTATGATTGACCAATTTATCCCCGAGCATCATATTCAGAAGCATATCCTCGGTGTATTAATGCATATGAAATATGCACGGTTTCGGGATATGCGGCCGCCAAAAGTGGATACTAATCTCTATACCTACCACTTAAACATATTGAAGAAGCGAGGATTCGTCATCAAGACGAATGATGGATACTGCCTCGGGCGGGAGGGTCTGTCATATGTCGATAGAGTTAGTATTAAATCGCTCAAAATTCGTACCCAACCAAAAATTATTACTATGATTGTTGTTCAAAATGCCAATGGCGATGTGCTGCTCCAACGGCGCACCAAGCAGCCACATATTGACACCTGGACATTGCCATATGGCAAGTTACACATTGATGACGAGTCGGTGCTCAGCGCCGCTCAGCGGGAGGCGCGCGAGAAATTGGCGGTGGATAAGCTGCCGCTAACCCATGCAGGTGATTGTTATATTCGTGTCCTGATTGAGGGGGAGATATTATCATCGACACTGGCGCACGTGTTTTATGGTGAGACTGATGAAGTCATGGCAGGCGAAGAACTCGTGTGGGCTCGCCCACATCGATTAGCAGATTATGACTTGGCACCAGCGGTTGAGCAAATCGTAGCGCGAACATTCTTTCGGGACCCGTTCTTTTTTGAGGAATTTGTGGCAGAATTAAATGAGGTAATTGAAAGGAGAGACTATGACAATTGATGAGTATGCCAAGAAGGCCATCGCGACACTAATTGGTACGCATGAATATGGGGACGTTGATGCGCGACTGATGGCGCAAGTACTTGGACTGGTTGGCGAGTCGGGTGAAGTGGCTGAAAAGTTCAAAAAGCTGGTTCGCGACAAGCAGGGCATATTAACAGACGATGACCGTACAGAAATTCTCAAAGAATTAGGCGACGTGCTGTGGTATGTCAACGCAGTGGCACACCTGCTCGGTTCTAGCCTCGAGGAAGTTGCCCAGATGAACAACCAAAAGCTTGCCAGCCGCCAAGCCCGCCAGCAGCTGCATGGGCAGGGTGATAATCGCTGATCATAATACAACGCCAAGTGACAGTAGTTTATCAGTTATTCCCATAATGATCGTTTGCTCAGTTTGCGCTTGTGTTGCTTGGCGCACCGCGAGGAGAGTATGCATACCGCAAGCCGCTGCTGCGTCGAGGTTATTTTGATGATTATCAACAAACAGTACGTGCTCTGGATGGTCAGATAGGTTTAATGCTGAGAGGGCAGATATAAAAGCGCCTCGTTCAGGCTTGTGGTGGCCAATTTGCCACGACAAAAGACATGGCCTAAAACCGTCATAGATACCCGCTTGCCGCAAGATAGCAGAGTGGCTCGGCATGGCATTACTGAGGATACCGACCTGTAGTCCATGCGTTGTCAATGAACGTGCAAATGTGATGACATTTTGGAAGTATACTTGATGATCACGGAAGCCACGAGTTAGCCGGTCGTATTGCTCTGGGGATGGATGATCACAACCTAGCCTCCGTAGAAACACGCTCTCGTCTATGAAACCACTTTCGTAGTCGTGCAAAGCCTTTGGCCATTGTTGGTCGAAATGCTCGGGGTTATGCAGGGCGTTTCTCAGGTCACTTTGGATGTCGTAGTCGCTTACAAGTACACCACCAACATCAAAAAGGATTGCTGAAATTACTGAATCGTTCATGTCTGATATTGTAGCATATACTACTTTTTCTCTTTTCATTGAACTCCCATACAATATGCGCTATACTCAAGCATAAGGGTAATTATGCGCATTTCTGACAGTAGTATTGAGAAGATTTTGCGCCAGGGTGAGGTAATTTCTGAGTCACGGCTGGCTGAGTTAAAAATGGAGGCGGAGCGCACGCACCATTCATTGCAGACGATTATTCTAGAACACAAGGTTCTGAGTGAGGTACAGCTTGGGCAAAAAATTGGTGAATATATCAATGTGCCGTTTGTGACCATTGAGCCAAAGGATATCCCTGATGACGTTCTCAAGCGTATCCCCGAGCACATCGCTCGCCAGTATAATGTTGTACTGTTCGCAGTTGATGATAATGGCGTCTTGAGCCTGGCGATGGAAGATCCCGACGATGTACAGGCGCTGAACTTCATCCAGAAAGAGATTGGTTACAACATCAAGGTGTTCCTGGCGACAAAAAATAATATCCTTGATTGTCTGGAGAATTATCGCGGTAATATTACCGATGAGCTGGATGAGGTGGTGTCAATTCAGAGTGGTGCTGAATCAGAGTCGCAAAATGTTTCTGAGGAGGAAATTTCTGAGAATTCGCCGATTGCGCAGACGGTTAACTTGCTGCTGGAATATGCTATCAAGTCGGGTGCCTCGGACATTCATATCGAGCCACGCGAAGAGTTTGTTCAAGTTCGCTACCGAATTGATGGTGTGCTCAAAGAAGTGAATAAATTGCCGCGTAATGTCCAGGGTGCGCTGGTTAGTCGTATCAAGATTTTGTCAAACCTAAAAATTGACGAACGCCGCGTGCCGCAAGATGGCCGCTTCAAGATCAAGGTTTCTGGTAAACAGTATGCGCTGCGTGTGTCGACGCTGCCGATCGCTGATGGCGAGAAAATCGTCATGCGTATTTTGGACGAGTCCAATCAGGCGGTTGCCCTCGATAGTCTCGGCTACTGGGGGTTGTCGCTGAGTACACTTAAGGATGCCATGGCGCAGCCAAACGGCATGATTTTGGTGACCGGGCCAACTGGTTCGGGAAAATCAACCTCCTTGTTTAGCGTGCTGTCAGAATTGAATACTCCTGACGTTAATATTTCAACCATCGAAGACCCGGTCGAATATAAAATTCCTGGCGTCAACCAAACCCAGACCAATGCCAAAGCTGGCATGACCTTTGCCTCAGGACTGCGCGCATTACTCCGTCAAGACCCAAACATCATCATGGTTGGAGAGATCCGTGACGGTGAAACTGCCAACCTCGGCGTGCAGGCGGCACTGACCGGACACTTGGTGTTCTCAACCCTCCACACCAACAACGCAGCCACCTGTTTGCCGCGTCTCCTTGATATGGGAATTGAGCCGTTCTTGATCGCTTCGACGGTCAAGGCGGTGATTGGTCAGCGATTGGTGCGGCGGTTATGCATGCACTGCCGTCAGCAGTATGTGCCGGATGCTGAGGAGCTCGCCTATATCGTCCAGATGTTCAACCTCAGGCAGGGCTCGATGCAGCGACTGCACGCACTGGAGCAGCAGGCGGCAGCTGACAAGATTGGTGGTAATACACCGCTCGGTTCAACTGACGTAACGATTCAGTACTTGTGGCGACCAAATCCTGAGGGCTGCGATGAGTGCGGCCATAATGGCTTCAAAGGGCGCGTTGGTATTTACGAAGTCCTCGGTATTTCGATTCCAATCCAAAAGATGATCACCGCTAATGCTACTAGTAATGAGATCCAGCAGCAGGCGATTACCGAAGGAATGGTTACAATGCAGACAGATGGTTTCATTAAATCGCTGCGCGGCGTGACAACGCTAGAGGAAGTTTTGAGAGCAACAAGGGAGCAATAAATGACAAAATTTAAATACATAGCAACTAAAAATAATAATCAGCCGATCAATGGCGAGCTAGAAGCTAGTAGTCGCGCCAGCGCCATCCAGCTCATTCAAGCCCAGGGTATGAAGTTGGTTGACCTCAAGGAAGCGGGTGATGAAAAGAAGGGCTTTCGCCTTGGGGGTGGTAAGAAGTCAGTGCCGACCGAGGAGCTAGTTGGTTTTACCAGACAGCTCAGCACCATGGTGTCTGCTGGCGTGCCGATTCTTCGGTCACTCAACTCAATGGCGCAGCACGCTGAGAGTCCGCATTTTCGCGAGATTTTGAATGCAGTGTCCAAGGAAATTGAGAGTGGTACCTCGTTTGCTGACGCACTGAGTAAGCACCCCGAGGCCTTCAGCGATGTGTATGTCAATATGGTGCGCGCTGGTGAAGCGGGCGGTATTCTTGATGATATTTTAAAGCGGCTGGCCCTGCAGCAGGAAAAGAACTCATCAATGAAAAAGAAGATCAAGAGTGCTATGACCTATCCAATGGTGCTGATTGTTATCACCATTGGGGCATTCTTTGGCTTGATGATCTTTGTCCTACCAATGATTGGTAAGACGATTAAGGATCTGGCGGGTGAGGACGCGGAGCTGCCGGCGTTGACGCAGATACTAATGAGCTTGAGTCAGTTTATGGTGAGTTTCTGGTATATTATTTTCCCGCTATTGTTTGGCGGTGTGTATGCTCTTCTTCGCTATATCAAGTCGCCAAAAGGCAAGGTTAAGTTTCACCATTTTGTCCTGAAGGCGCCGATCATCAGCAAGATTATTCGCAAGGTGGCGGTAGCACGATTTACACGTACCTTCTCGGCGTTGATTGGTGCGGGTGTGTCAGTACTGGAGGCACTGGAAGTGACAGCTCGGGCAGTTGGTAATACGGTGTATCAAGATTCGCTGCTTGACGCTGCCAAGCGTATTAAAAATGGTGAAGTTTTGTCGCGGATCATCAATGAGCGCGAAGATCTCTACCCGCCGATTGTTGGCCAGATGCTGTCAGTTGGTGAGGAAACGGGGCAGACAGATAAGGTGTTGGTCAAGGTGGCGGATTTTTATGAGGAAGAGGTCGATGCGGCGATTAGCGGTTTGAGCTCAACGATTGAGCCAGTGATGATCGTCTTTATGGGCGGTATGGTCGGCTTGATCGCGGCGGCGGTGATGATGCCGATTACTGGATTAGCAAATCAAATTAAGGGGTAGTTGGTTTTTCAAAATGCTTATGCTATACTTAACAAAAAGAAAAGATGTGGGCAAACGATAGTGGCAAATATTTTCTACAAATCAAAGCCGATCATCGGGCTTGATATTAACAAGGCCGGCGTTCGGGTGATGTCAGTCGATATGGCACGGATGACGGTGCATGGATACGGCGCGATTGAGCTTGATCCAGCGAAAGACGAGAGTGATGATCGGGCAGAGTATCTCTGCGGCAAGATCAATCAAATGTTTGAAAAGAATATTGTCGGGCGGCTCGGCAGTAACCGTGTGGTGCTGGGGTTGCCGACGACCAAGACATATGCGCGAACCTTTGCGCTGCCGATCAAGCAGGAGAATAAGATTGAGGAGGCGGTGAATCTCGAGGTTGAGCAGTATGTGCCGATGCCACTTGACTCACTCTATGTTGACCATCAAATTATTAAGCGCGGCAAAGAGAACTTATCAGTATTGATGTGCGCAGTGCCGCAAAAGATTGTTGACGAGCAGCTAGCGATTGTTGAATCGTGTGGTATTGAGGTGGCGATGATTGAGCCAAGTATCAATGCGGTAGCGCGACTGCTTGAGCGCACGAAAGAGGGGGCGCTGCCAACAGTCATCGTTGACATCGGCCCGGCGACGACCGATATTGCTATTCTTGACGCGGCAATTCGCGTGACCGGTGGTCTAAATATTGGTGGCAATACATTGACGCTTGACATCGCGAAAAAATTGAACGTACCACTTGAGACAGCACACCAATTCAAGGTGCTTAACGGCCTCAACACTGGCCCTCGTCAGGAAAAGATTACCGAGGCCCTAAAGCCGAGCCTGCAGCGGATCATCGGTGAAATCCAGAAAGTTATTCGCTACTACACCGATCGCTTCCCGGATGAATCGCGCCTTGAACAGGTGCTAATCGTTGGTAGCGGTAGCAGCGTGCCGGGGCTTGGTGAGTACTTTACGGGCGAGCTGACCTTACCAGCACGAGTGGCTAGTCCGTGGCAGTCGCTGAACTTTAATAATTTAGCACCGCCGGCCAAACAGCTACGACCGCGGTTCATGACGGCGGCCGGCTTGTCGCTAGTACGAGCGGAGGAGATTTGGCATGATTAATCTATTACCGCCAAAAGTTAAGCGAGAAATTATCGCCGGTCGATCAAATGTACTGTTATGGCGCTACTGTGTTGTGTCATTAATCCTTGGCTTCTTGCTCATCGTAGCAACAGCGGGTATCTACTTGATCATGGCGCATGCAAAAACGACTGCCCAGCAGACGATTGAGACGGGTAATCGTCGAGCGCTACAATACCAAAAGGTTCAGCAGGATTATGACTCGTTCAGTGCAAACCTTAAGATCGCTAAAGCAATTCTCGATAAAGATGTGCGGTACTCAAAGGTGGCACTCAAGATTGCCCAGGCGATGCCATCAGGAACAATTCTGCAAACCTTGACTTTAGACAGCCAGAAGGTTGGATCACCAATGGTTATCAATGCGCGCGGTAAAACATATGGTGATGCGCTGCGGCTCAAGGATAGCTTTCAGCAGTCGAACCTCTTTAAGGATGTCAATCTCGCCTCAGCCGTGGCTGAGAAAGAGAACAAGGATGGCTACCCGATCAATATTACAATTAATGTGACGATGGTGCCGGAGGTAGCAAAGCAATGAGCGAGAGAAAACGAGAGAAAATGACGCCAGCGGTGACCATGCGGATTGTCTTTTCGCTGTCACTGGTACTAATCCTAGTCGGCATGGGGGTGGTTGTCTATTTTGGCTACACCATGCTACAGGGTACTGCTGAGGAAGTTTCTAAGATCCAGACTGAGGCAAAAGCAGTTGATGCTAAAGTGCAAGATCTAGCACGGCTGGAAAAAGAGATGGAAAAATACAAAGATAGTGTTACCAAGGCACAGCAGCTGGTGGCAGAAACCCAGCAGTATCAGTATCAGAACCAGATTATTAATGACCTTACCGCCTACGCAAATAAGTCCGGCGTGGGCATCGCCGGGTTTACGTTTGCATCAGGATCGGCCGGAGCAGGAGCGAAGTCAAGCTCGGGCTCATCAGGTATTTCGGGTACGAACACCGGCTCTGGTTCAAATAATGCTGCTAGCACCGCTGGGCCAAAGAGTATGAAGGTGTCTGTTCGCCTCAACGAAAAAACAGACTACATGGCACTCCTTCGATTTATGCATTTAATTGAGCAGAACTTGACACGGATGCAAATTGCTAGTGTCAGTATGTCCAAGACCGAGGGGACAGGTCAAGTGAATACACAAACCTTGGAAGTGGAGGTATATGTTCGATGAAAAACTCACCTGATATTTCACAAATCGGTACGCTAGTATCGCGGTTTTTCCATCGCTACCACGTTATTCTCTATACGTTGACAGTGGTGGTTGGTGTATCGGTGGCAATTTTCCTGCTCTACAGCCTGCTCGCCTCGTCAAATCCAAAAGAAGATACCATCCAGCAACAGACGACACGATTTGACCAGAAGACAATTGACCAGATCAACAGTTTCCGTACGCGCGATACCGCCAACGCCAATTTTAGTCTGCCGGCGGGGCGGACAAATCTGTTTGCCGAATAGCGTGGATATCGCTATAATGTGAGAAGTATGCTAATTTCTGCTGAACGATTTGATAGAGCACCAGTAATGAGCCTGCAGACCGGCTCGGAGCTGGCGCGGACATCGCGGGCGGTGATCGACCCGCGCAATTTATCGATCGTGGCGTACGAGCTAGAAGGGCCGACACTTGACCAATCGCCGACTTTGCTGCGAATCGCTGATGTGCGGGAAATTGGGCCGCTGGGTCTGATCATTGATTCCGCGGACGAGCTGATTATGCCAAGCGATGTCCTGAAGATCAAGGAAGTGTATGAATTTCAGTTTGCGCTCATCGGCAAGCGTATCATTGACGAGAAAAAGCGTAAGGTCGGCAAGGTCATCGGCTACACGCTGGAGGCCGGTAATTTTGTGATTCAACAACTCCGGGTACGGCGGCCGTTACTCAAGAGTTTTGGCGATACCGAACTACTGATCCATCGTTCGCAGATCGTTCGTGTGACTGATGAACATATTGTTGTCAAGACGCCAGAGATTCGCCACAAGGAGCCAGTCGTGCGACCACAAGCAACGTTTGAAAATCCATTCCGAAAGGCGCATCCTGCGGCCGAAGCTGACGGCAGCGACAGTAAATGACGTTAGTGATTGCTAGTTCGTTAGCGATGCAGCGGCTGGGTCAAATAATTGGGTCTCGCCTGCGAGGTGGCGAGGTGATTGAGTTGGTGGGTGACATTGGTGCCGGTAAGACAACACTGACGAAGGGTGTCGCCAAGGGGCTCGACATTACCGAACCGGTACAGAGTCCAACGTTTACTATTTCCCGTGTGTATCAGTCACCGAGAGGCCTGACGTTGGCTCATTATGATTTTTATCGATTAGGTGAGGCAGGTATCATGGCGGAGGAAATTCGCGAGGTGACCATGCAGCCACAGACTGTAACAGTGATTGAGTGGGCGGGTGCCGTCGAGCAGGTGCTGCCAGCCGATCGACTGACGGCTGAGATTATAGCAATTGACGAACAGTCGCGGCGTGTCACGCTGAGTGCTGGCGGACCGACGAGTCAAGCGCTCCTCGCGGCGATCAGCGTGGTGGACGAGGAGTTGGTGTGATTATTCTACTCGATACATCAACGATGACGTGCCGTTTGACGATTATTCAGGACGATACCTGGCGAGACGTGACTTGGGAAGCGGGTCGTGGTTTGGCCAGGGGGCTGCTACGATTTCTGGACGAGCAGACCGGCGACATACACCGTATTAGCGGTATTGGTATCATGCGTGGGCCGGGTAGTTTTACGGGACTGAGGATTGGCTGTGCGGTGGCAAACACGTTGGCGGATGGACTTGGCATTCCGATTGTTGGCAGTAGTGGCGATCATTGGAGGGACAACTGCCTGGAGCGGTTGAAGCGTGGTGAGAACGACGTGGTTATTCTCCCTGAATATGGTGGCCAGGCTCACATTACAACCCCGCGTAAATAGTGGTATTTTCATCAGCAATATCGTACAATACAAGTAGGCGGTTTTAGATTAGTGGCTGAGCCGCTCTATTGCATCAGTTGAATATGGTCGGTCGTTGATATGTTTCTCGAGGCGTATACTCGAGGCGGGTGACCAAAAAAGAAAGGAAATCATATGGCAGGAATAATTATTGGCGGCTTGGTTGGCGCAGCGCTTGGCGTGGGTGGATTTTACGCCTATCAGCGGACACGGCAAGCTCGCGGTAAGTCGCAAATTGAACGTGACATTGCCGAGGCAAAAAGTAAGGCTAGCGACATTGTCCTCAAGGCTAAGGACGAAGCCTTAAAAATCGAAAATGAGCGCCGCCGCGAGTGGCAAAAGACCGAGAATCGGTTGGCAGATCGCGAGCAGACGCTGGATCGGAAATTGGATGAGCTAGATAAGCGAGCAGAGAAGTTGCGCGCACACGAGGATGAGGTTGATAATCTCAAGGAAGAGATTCGCACTATTCGCACGCGTCAGCAGGAGAAGCTCGAAAAGATTGCGGGCTTGAAGAAAAAGGATGCTGCCGACAAGCTCATGCAAATGACCGAGCGCGATATCAAGAATGATCTGGTTGGCTTGGTGTCGAAATTACAACATGAGGCTATAGATGATGCCGAGGAACGGGCGCAGATGATCTTGCTCACCGCGATGGAGCGGATGAGCAGCGAGGTGACGGCTGAGCGAACAGTCACGGCTGTCAAGTTGACCGATGATGAGATGAAAGGCCGGATTATCGGTAAAGAGGGTCGCAACATTCAGGCGCTGCAGCGCGAAACTGGTGTTGATATTTTGGTGGATGACACACCGGGTATGATCGTGTTGTCGAGTTTTGATCCGGTTCGTCGACAGGTAGCTCGCTTGAGCCTCGAGATGTTGATGAAAGATGGTCGTATTCATCCGGCCCGCATCGAAGAAGTTGTTGCCAAGGCGAAGAAGCAGATTGATAAAGAAGTCAAACAGGCTGGTGAAGACGCTATGCGCGAAACTGGCGTTGTTGGTATCCCGAAGGAGATGCAGCGGCTGCTAGGTGAGCTGAAATTCCGAACGAGTTACGGGCAGAACGTGTTGAAGCATTCCACCGAGATGGCGCAGATGGCGGGGATGATCGCCGAGGAAATTGGCGCTGATGTGCGCATCACAAAAATTGCGACACTGCTGCACGATGTCGGCAAGGCGGTGACGCACAAGATCGAGGGCAAGCATCACCACATTGGTGCCGAGCTAGCGCGCAAATACGGCATGGACGAGCGGATTGTTCACGCCATCGAAGCGCATCACGATGATATCGAGGCGACAACGCCTGAGGCGCTGGTTGTGCGGGTGTGCGATGCCGCCAGTGCTGCTCGGCCAGGAGCACGCAACATTTCAGCCGAGAACTTTGCCGAGCGGATGCGTGATCTGGAAAATGTGGCAACCAGCTTTGATGGTGTTGATAAGGCCTATGCGATTTCTGCAGGGCGCGAAGTGCGGGTGATTGTTCGGCCAGAGGACATTGATGATCTAAGCACATTCAAACTGTCGCGCGATATCGCTACTAAAATTGAATCAACCATGCAGTACCCAGGTACTATCAAGGTTAACGTCATCCGTGAAACGCGGGCAACCGAGTACGCAAAATAATGAGAAGTGGTTGGTTGCCGCATGAGGAGTGGCTGAAGACGCAGGACACTCGGATCGCCAGTGCTGCACTACTGATTGAAAATCCCGCGGGTGAGCTGCTCGTGGTCAAGGCGTACTACAAGACACACTGGAGTCTGCCTGGTGGTATGGTTGATGCTGGCGAAACGCCGCTACAGGCAGCACTTCGCGAAACCCGAGAAGAGGTCGGGTTGGTCGTCACCGATGATGAAGTCTCATTTTTTGCGGTGGCCTCACGCTCCAGTGAGAAAGGATTGGCGCATCAGTATGTGTTTAGGGCTGTGCTGGATGATGAGCGATTGGAACGAATTGTCTTGCAGCGGTCAGAAATTGATGCGTATCAGTTCCTGAGCCGTGACGCGGTGCTGGCAAGTACCGAGGGATTTGCGTGGTCAATACCGCACTGGGCCCATCATCAGCCAGGCGGCTATGTCGAGACGCGAATCGTTGACGGCGATGACGAACGTCAAGAGGCGGTTACACAATTCGTGGGATTTGGTTCGTAGGAAAAATAAACGGAGGAGGAATGATGGGAACATTGGTTATCAGTCGACACGGCGAAAGTGAATGGAATCTGCTCGGCAAGTGGACGGGCTGGACAGACGTGGGGCTCACGGAAAAGGGGCGAGCTGATACGGTGCGGTTGGGCGCACTACTGAAGGATATCAAGTTTGATAAGGCATATACGTCGGCGCTCAAGCGGACGCACCAAACGCTGGACGCACTGCTTGAAGGGCGCGGTAAGGGCAGTTTACCAACGACGCAGGCGGCCGAGCTGAACGAGCGTGACTATGGCGATCTGACCGGTAAAAATAAGTGGGAAGTCAAGGCTGAGATTGGCGAGGAAGCATTTAATGGTATCCGGCGCGGCTGGGACTATCCGGTGCCGGACGGTGAAACGCTCAAGGATGTTCATGCACGGGTTGTGCCGTATTTTGAGCGGGAGATTTTACCGAAATTACAGGCTGGCGAGAACATCCTATTGGTGGCGCATGGTAATTCTATCCGCGCACTGATGAAGCACCTCGACCAGGTGCCAGAAGCAGACATGGCACACGTCGAGATGCCGTTTGGTCAGTTGTTGGTCTATACCTTTGAGCCGACATCTGATCTGCCGACAAATAAAGACGTGTTGTCGGTGGAGATTGAGGCGGTGAACGCGTAGCTAGCCCGTATTACTCATGCGGCAACTGATTGACGTAACGCCTGGTGTCCGATCGCTGTTTTTACGTACGTTTTATATTCTTCAATTTTATCAATCGGGCCTGTGTGCTTACCCTCAACGTCGCTCAGTTTAACTGTCGGCACGCCATCAACCGCCGTGGCTTTCATGACGAAATTATTCGCCTTAACTCCGAGGTCGTTTGTCAGTGTTGTGCCCCAGCCAAATGTCACCTTGATACGATCCTTGAAATAATCAGCCAGTTTGATAATTGTCTCGACATCCAGCCCGTCACTAAAGACAATTGTCTTTTGGCGCGGATCAATGCCATGCTGCTCGTAGACGTCAATCACTCGATCGCCAAATTCCATCGGATCACCAGAGTCATGACGCAGAGCCTGCCACGAAGCCATTTGCTCCGGCGTGAAGTCAGCGAAAAAGAACTCAGTCGTAAACGTGTCAGTTAGGGCGGTTGATAAACTTTCGCCGTACAGCTGCTGCCAGTCTTGGAGTACCTGATGGTGGCCATCTAATGGATTGTCACCAGCCTTGTCGGCCAGCGCCGCGTAAACCATCGGTAATTCATGTGCAAATGTACCAATCGGCTGTAAGCCAAGCTCATGCGCCAAATAAATATTTGAAGTGCCAACGAAATTGTCAGGCAGTTCACTAGCAATACGCTCGATGACGTGTTTCTGCCAGGCGTAGCTAAACCGTCGTCGTGTGCCGAAGTCAGAGAATTTAATATCTGGGCGATGTCGTAACATATCAATTTTCTTGCTTAATCGGCGATCTCCTTCGGCGTATAGTTCTTGTAGCGAGCTACCTTCACGGGCAAGTTTATTCTGGAAATATAATTCGTTCAGTTCGCTCATGACCACCGTTTCCCAGAACGTGACCAGCGGCCATTTGCCCGTAGCACTAACCGCTAAATCACCGCGCTCATCGTAGCCAATGTCAACAGGTGGCAGGGGATTATCGCGTAAAAAGTCAAGGTATTCTGGCGTGAATTGTGCTGTGCCGTCTTGATTTTGTAGGCTGGCGAGGTAGGCGATCTCATCGGGCTGCCAACCCTTTGCTAAGGTACTGAGTCGGTCGTGTAACTCTTCCGCGCTTACAAATTCTGATAGCAGGGTAGGGGTGCGATTTTTCAAGGTGAAGGTGACTTCGGCTTCAGGATGCTTGTCATACTCCAGCTGTCCCATGGTCGCTTTATAGTAATCTAGCCCTTGTGATAATTTCGGTTCACGGTTCATTGAACACTCCTTTCGATCATCATTTTAGCTTCATTGATTGAAACCGCGAGAATGCGAGCCTCTCTCATGGCAGATAAGGCCTCTTCTTCGGCAGTGGGCGTGAGCCCGACGGCGCGAATAGCCTCTCGCAGTAGATGGATGGAAACTCGCGCATCGTCTCGGAAGTGGTTGGCGATATCCAGCGCAGTTGCCTTCACACAAAAGTCAGTTGCCAGTCCACCGAGAAATACTTTAACCTTTTCGTGAGGTGTTCGTGGCGTGATAATGGTCTCCAGTGTTTCGCCCGTGTCACTCTGACCCTCCCAGCCAGAGTACCCGTCAGTCTGGCCCACGCCTTTGTCGATAATAGTGTCACCAGGCTGCACGTCAAGCTTATCATGAAAGGCAGCGCCGGTAGTGCCAGCCACGCAGTGGACTGGCCACTGGCCGCCAAAATTAACAAAATGTGGTGTTTTTGTGGGGTGCCAGTCACGGGTAAAAATGACCTGTCCGCCATGGTGCCGCACGGTCTCGGCGATGGTGTTGAGCGGGGCAACGACCTGCTCGCCCTCGGCAACTGCTAGGCTGCCGTCAATAAAATCATGTTGCACATCAACGGCAACAAGTACATTTCGAGTTGGTTTTACTGTTTCCATAGATTATCTCCTTACTTAATGTATAAATTACACTTAC
>CAUVPF010000006.1:0-14451 GCA_963553645.1 uncultured Candidatus Saccharibacteria bacterium
TCGGCTCAAATTGCTTGGCGAGGATTGGTGCGTCGTCGGCAGACACGCGGAATGAGATCATAGTGCCGACGTTACCAAACACCGCGTCGCGCACGGTTTCATTCATCTGTGAGATGTACTGATTGGCGACGGTCAGGTTGAGGCCGTACTTGCGGGCTTCGGACAGGATGGTGGCAAATGAGTCGGTGGCAAAGTTCTGGAACTCGTCGACGTAAAGATAGAATGGACGGCGGTCGCGGATGTCGGGGATGTCTGAGCGGCTCATGGCAGCCAGCTGAATCTTGGTGACCAGGAATGAGCCGAGGATAGCGGCGTTGTCCTCGCCGATGAGGCCCTTGGATAGATTCACGATGAGAATCTTGCCTTCATCCATGATTTGGCGGATGTTGAAGGTGGATTTGGGCTGGCCGATGATGTTGCGGATGATGGGGTTGGCGGTAAAGGCTCCGACCTTGTTGAGAACTGGTGCGACGGCCTCGGCGACGAACTTGTCGTTCCAGCTGGCGAATTCAACATTCCAAAACTGCAAGACCACGGTGTCACGGCAATAGCCTAGCGTTTCTTTGCGGAAGTTTTTATCAGTCAGCATGCGGGTGATGTCGAGCATGGTTGTTTCTGGCCGGTCGAGTAGTGCCAGGATGGTGTAGCGCAAGATGTACTCCAGTCGCGGACCCCACGAATCGCCAAACATACGCTTCAGGACGCCGATGACCTCTGATGAAATGTTAGTTTTTTGGTTCGGGTTGGTGACTTCCAGCGGGTTGAAACCGAGCGGATAGGCGGTGTCGGCCGGGTTGAAATAGACGACGTCGTTCAGCCGTGAGCCGGGAATGAATTTCATGTTGTTGATGGCAAAGTCGCCGTGCGGGTCGATGATGGCGTAGCCTTGGCTGTGAAAGATGTCGCTGAGCGCGAATAATTCGAGCAGGCCTGACTTACCCGCCCCCGTCTGGCCGATGATGTAAACGTGGCGCGAGCGGTCGTAGCGCAGCATGCCGAACTGGTGGTTGATGCCGCGGAAATTGGTGACGCCAAAGGCGGAAATCTGGTCGTCATTAGCGTCGCTGCCGGTTAGGACAGGCAGCCTGGACGGTGGTTCGGCGGTTTTGGCGCTGGCCCAGACGATGTTTGGCGTCTCGACATTGGTGTGTGGTAAATGAAAGACAGAAGCTAATTCTTCAATATTGAGGATGAAGCCATCGCCGTAAAACGCACGCTTGCGGTACTTATCAAGAAACTCCTTACCGAACGCACCCTTGACAGCACGAAAGCCGTTGAGGTTGGTAGAATTGAATTGCTTAAAAGCGCCGACCAGCGCCTGCATATGTAGCTTGGCGCTGGTTTGATCTTCACCAAGATAGGCCAGACGGATCTTGACGTCGTAGCCCAATTTGGTGGCCTTCTTCTCTGCCTCAGAGACGCGCGTCTTGTCACGCTCAGATAGCTCGGGCGCTTTTTTGCCATCACCTCCCTGGCCTGGTGGTCTCCAGAGAGCCTCCAGTAGCGTACCAATCCATTGCAAGCCACCGCCGCCGAGCCCGGGAATGAGTTTGTGTCCGCTCTTAACACCGGTGATCCAGCGATCGGCGGACTGCTGCCAATTGTCGGCGATCGGCCTGATGAGTACCTGTACCCAGAGCTCCTCGCCGGTCAATTCTAGTTTGGCCAGCGTGCCGGTAATCCCTGCCAGCGGATCGACTTCAAAGGTTTGAAAGGTGCGAATTGGCAAGAATTCTGGTGCCGTCAAGGTCAGCTCAGTAGTGTACACGGTGGAGTGCTCACGCTCGTGCTCGGTGTAGTCTTCGCCAGCGACGTGGATTTGGACGGTTGGGTACTGGGCGTAAATTTGTCCCTCGACGAAACTTTGTAGCGTTCGGGGCACCCAGACATAAAAACGAATTTGGCCGTTGACTGAGGCGATCTCAAAACTAATATGTTCCTGTCGTCCGCCCGATAATTTAAGTTCGTGTTTGTCACGCAAGATACCATGCAGACTGGCGAACAGCTGCTCGGCGGCCAGCTCTTTCTTGTCATTGGCTTTGGGGATCTCAAGCACTAATAATACGCTCTCGGTTGGCTCAAACTCGTCCGCTCGCTGATAGTTGCGCCATGTCAAAAATGACAGTACGCCTGTAATTGGTATCCAAACGTACCACTGAGTTAAAAAGCCAATCATCGAAGAGATAATTTCCATGCTACTTTATTATCTCACCCCTTATAGATAAATGCAAACCTAGGCTTCGCTGGCCAGGATATAAGTGGCTTTGGCGGAGCGCTGGAACTGCGGCTTTGACTGTAAGTTGAGCAGAATGGTGGTTTCTTTGACTTGACGCTTGTCGAGGACGCGCTTGACGATTTCATCGCGGTGCAGCGGCTCGCCGGCCTCGCGGAGGACATTAGCGATAATGTCAGCGACGGTGCCGCGAGCGTAGCCCCATGATTCGAGGGCGTAAATGCCACGGCCGATCAGGACGAAGCGCTTGTCTTTGATGAGCTCATTGTGAATGGCCTGGATGGTGACATCTTTACGTTTGAAGTCGCTGTCCTTAATAGCCTTAGCGATGTCAGAAAAGTGCATTGGTCGACCGTTACTGTCGAGAATAACGAAAATCTTGTCACGGATGGTTTTTGGATTAACGAGTGGCCACTTGATGAGGCCCCACAAACCTCGAAGGTGGGCTAGTTTTTTACTGATCGAGGCCAGTGCGGCAATGTTTGATGGATGCTCGTAATTGAGTGTTTTGTGCAGCTCCTCGGCAGTGACTGGCTGGCCGTGCTGTTTGATGGCTTTGACAATTTCTTCAACTTGCTTCTTGATATTTTTTTCGTCGTTTGGTGCGCTGATAATAGCGGAATGGTAATAATCATCGTTCTCGGTGATGATGTTGATCGACGGATTGAGCTCGGCGATAAAGGCGACATGTGATCGTTCACTGTCGGTGACATCTCGGTTGAGGATGTGCTTGGCGAGGTCATGTAGCGGTGCGGCTCGGCCCATTTCTGATAGGTGCGAGGTAACCATCTTTTCGGCAGCCGAGGCACTTGGTATGCCGCCATCAGCCACCAATAGACGGAGACGAACGAGGATAGCCTTCTCCAGCTGGCGGACACGCTCACGCGTGATCCCTAGCATGTCGCCGATCTGCTCCAATGTCTCCTTATTGCCGTATAAGCCAAAGCGACGGCTAATAATCTCTTTCTCACGCTCCTGTGGAATCTGCGCCAGAACGTCCTCGGCTGCTTGCCGAAGCTGCTTGTCTGGTGCACTCTGTTCTTGTCTGTCGCTCATGGCTTTATGTTAAAATCCTCTCTGCCTCACCTCAGAATGTTATGTTGATATATGACGATATTGCTATTATACAATAAAATATTTTCGTGTCAAGCAAGTCGTATAGTACGCCATAATTATAGCATGTATTTAACAATTTTTGCAATGAAATGGTGTGATAGTTTTTAATTTTGTGAATTATGGAAATGTGGTCTATACAGCACTAATAAAATGTGGCTTGATTGAGTTACTTTGCGGGCCAATTACTTCTTTATGCGAGTGCTTTTTCTCGGGGATTTGGATGATTTGGTTGACGCACGGCCGCGGCGAGCGGCTTTCACGGGCGCGGCTTTGAGGAGCTCCAACGCTTGCTCGTGAGTGATGGTTTTAGGGTCGGTGTCTTTGGGAATTTTGGCGTTTTTGCTGCCGTCAGTGATGTATGGACCAAAGCGGCCGTTGAGAACTTTGACGCCATCACCAAAGTCAGCGATGTTTTTCTCGGCTTCGGCCTGGAGTTTGGCGGCATAGAGCTCGCGGGCTGTTTCTAGGGTGATGGTGTGCGGGTCTTCAGGCTTGATGGAGACGAAGAGCTTGCCGACTTGGATGTATGGACCAAAGCGGCCGATGTTGGCTTTGATGTCTTGCCCGTCTTCGGTTTGACCAACGACGCGCGGTAGCTTGAACATTTCTAGTGCTTGTTCTAAAGTGATGGTTTCGATTTTCGCTCCCTTTGGCAGCGGCGCAAAGCGCGGTTTGTCCTCGTCGTCAGTGGCGCCCAGTTGCAACATTGGGCCAAAGCGGCCAAAGCGCGCCAGGATTGGTTTGCCAGATTTTGGATCGATGCCGACTTCGCGGTTGGCGCCAACTTTACTGCGGTCGATGCCGCCTGATTGTTCAACCAATTTGTGAAATGGCGTGTAAAAGCCGTTGAGCATGGCGCTTTTAGCCAGGTCAGCGGCGGCGATTTTATCAAATTCAGTTTCGACATTGGCGGTGAAATCATAGTCAACGATTTGCGTGAAATGGTCGGTTAAAAAGTCGGCGATTAGTTCCCCGCTCGGCGTTGGGATGAGCTTGCCGCGGGTGGAGCCGGTTTTTTCCTGGACGACGTCGCGGCTGACTTCTTCACCGTTGTAACTGAGGACGATGACGTCACGCGGCTGGCCTTCACTGTCGCCTTTTTCGACGTAGCCGCGGGTTTGCACGGTGTCGATGATGGTGGCGTAGGTGCTTGGTCGACCGATGCCGAGGTCCTCGAGTTTTTTAACCAGTGAGCCTTCGGTGTAGCGGGCCGGTGGTCGGGCGAAGGTTTGGCGGGCGGTGATGTCGTGGGTTTCGAGTCTGTCGCCAGAGTGAAGTTTTGGCAAGAGTTCGTCTTTGCCGCCACCATAGACGCGCAAGAAGCCGTCAAAGGTGATGACTTCGCCTTTGGCCTCGAAGACGAGGGATGCGGCGCTGTTCTTCGCTGGAGTACTCTTTTCGCTTGCATCTCCACTGGAGATACTACGCGAGCGTTCGGCTGAAACGTCCGCTCCTCGCGAACGTTTCACAGCCTCCAGCGCAGGAGGTGCCGCTGTTGCTGGCGTATCTGGCGCGAGTGGCGTCTCAGAAAAAATCTGGGCAACTTCATGTGGGTCCCGGATTGTTTTATGAGA
This sequence comes from uncultured Candidatus Saccharibacteria bacterium, assembly GCA_963553645.1. GTDB lineage: Bacteria > Patescibacteriota > Saccharimonadia > Saccharimonadales > Saccharimonadaceae > Nanosynbacter. Next base: position 4,924 of record CAUVPF010000006.1, read on the forward strand.
TGCCCGAGCGCCGCCGATAGCAATTACCACCGTGGTTTTCTCTAATTTCGCTGCCGACATTTGTGATGCCAGGGTGCGGCGGCGGATGAGGTCGTAGAGTTTTTGGTCGTACTCGTTGGAGGTGACGGTTTCGCGGGTGATGTCGGTCGGGCGGATGGCCTCGTGGGCTTCTTGGGCGGAGGCGGATTTGGTTTTGAATTTGCGCACAGTTGAATAATCCGGGCCGTACAATCGCTTGATGAAATCAGTCGCGCTGGCGATGGCCTGCCCGCTCAAATTGACCGAGTCGGTACGCATGTAGGTGATTTTACCGTCTTGGTAGAGTCGTTGTGCCGAGGCCATGGTAGCTTTGGAGCTAAAGCCGAGCTTGGCGTTAGCTTCCTGCTGTAAGGTTGATGTCGTGAACGGCGCGGCTGGGTTGCGGGTGCCAGGCGTTTTCGAGATATCGCTGACGGTGAATGTGGCTGGCTTGAGACTGTTCAAGAATTCGTGGGCGGCTGCTTCGGAATCAAATTTTTGGTTGAGCTCGGCCTTGAATTCTTGATTGTCGTGGATAAATATGGCGGTCACCTTGAACTGTGAGCTGCCTGCAAATTTCATAATTTCTCGTTCGCGCTCGACCAGCAGCCGCACTGCCGGACTCTGGACGCGGCCGGCTGACTTGCCGCCCGGTACTTTTTGCCAGACCACGGGGCTAAGCTCAAAACCAACCAGCCGGTCAAGGATTTGCCGGGCCTGCTGGGCTTGTACCAGATTCATATCAACAGTGCGCGGGTTTTTAATGGCATTGGTGATGGCGTCTTTGGTAATTTCATGAAAAACGATACGCTTGGTCGTCTCAATTGGCAAATCCAACACTTTGCAGAGATGCCAGGCGATAGCCTCCCCTTCGCGGTCTTCATCGGTGGCCAGCCAGACGTTTTCTTTGCCAACGGCCTTGACGTTTTTCTTCAGCTCGGTGATGACTTTCTTTTTCTCGGGGTCGACTTCGTAGACGGCAAAAAAATCATTCGCCACATCAATTGGCGGCGTGCCGTCCTTAGTTTTTTTGACAATTGAGCGGATGTGTCCCACGCTTGACAGAACGTGAAAATCCTTGCCCAAATATTTCTCAATGGTTTTGGCTTTGGCTGGCGACTCGACGATGACGAGATTTTTCATAACTCTATATTATATCAAATCACCTCGCAACCACAACCGCCGAGGGTGTTTCTGATTGGATAAAAAGTCAAGTCTCTGGCGTATCCTCATCGCTATTGCCGCTAGAAATGGCTCGTTTGATATACGTGCATGAGGCATGAGTAGCGAACGGTAACGAGGCGATAAATGCAGCGCGGCCAACCGTGCGGAAGATTTTGGCTAGCCTTGGTTTACCGTTCTGTTCGGCGGTGTGGGCGCTCGCGTAGGCAGACAACGCCAGCGTCCCGCCGGCCATCGCTAGCTTGCCGGACGTGGTTGGGCGCGTTTCACCCTTGTGTTTACTGCGGTAATTGGCGATGCCCGTTGCGGCGGCGTTTATCGTGTTTAACACGGCGATGGTGCCGATAACCGATTTTGGTGCTGCGCCTTTTTTCAACATTTCATAGAGTAGTTTGAGCGTGACCACTTTATCGGTGATCGCGTCAACGGCCGCGCCAATATTACTCGTTTGTCCTGTTGCGCGGGCGACCGCTCCGTCGGCCACATCAAGCATTCGCCCGATGATCACCCGTACCAAGCCAGAAACATGATCAAGGTTTTCTGCACCGTCCCATGTTAACTTTCCACCCACTAGACTCATCGCATTAGGGATAGTGAAGACACGCTTAATAAAGAGAGCGATAATCTCGTCGTTAGTTGCCTCGTTGCCACATGCCAGTTCCCGGCTCTCTTCCATAAGCCGTAGCCTACCATTATTTGTCAAATTAGCAATATTATCGCAACGTCCAATTATTCGCCCCGAGCGGCTTGATCACGCCGTTGATCTCTAGCATGGTTAGCGTCGTGGCGAAGTCGGCTGGGTTGAGGCCGGATTGTTGTTGTAGTTGGTCGCCGTCTCTGAGGCCGGTCCGGAGTAAGTCGATGATAGTGTTTTCAGCTGGGGTTTCACCGAGGGGGATGACGGCTTGGTCGGTGGCGGATTGAGTGGTTGACGGGGCGATGACATCGAGGATGTCCGCGGCGGTGGTGGCAACGAGGGCGCCCTGTTTGAGCAGTGCGTTGCAGCCGGCAGAGAGTGGGCTGGTGATGTTGCCCGGCACAGCAAAGACGTCGCGGCCTTGGGATAAGGCGTGGGCGGCGGTGTTTAGCGTGCCGCTGCGCTCGGCGGCCTCGGTGATGATAACGGCGTCAGCCAAGCCGGAGACCAAGCGGTTGCGCTCCAAAAAGCTCCAGCGATTGACGATTTTGCCGTCGCCTTTTTTCCATTCAGACAGAATAGCGCCGCCATTTTCGATGATGTTCATGGCTAATTTGTAATTGGTTTGCGGCGAGATGTCAGGTAGTTCATTGGGAATGACGCCGATGACTGTGCCGCCAGCCTCGAGGGCAGCTTTTTGAGTGATGCCGTCGATGCCGAGCGCTAGGCCGCTAACGATGACACAGCCGGCTTTTGCTAGGTCGCTCGCCAGCTGCTCGGTCACTTCCCGGCCGTACGCCGAGGGTTTGCGTGAGCCAACGATTGCCACGACTGGTGCACCGTTCGTCGGCAATGTTCCCATGAAACACAAGCTTTTCGGTGGATTAGCAATACTTGCCAACCTCTGGGTAAAATTATGCTCATCTGGACGGATTCTATTGATTTCCATGACTTTTGTGATAAAAAGTATTGACATGTTGTCAAATGCTTGCTATAATCAGGAGCGATTGGTTAGTTAAAGCGCTAATCAAAAGCACCTTATACCCCCTATTCTAACTAATAAGTTAGGTTGCGCGCAATGGCATTAAGTATTCTTACCCTCCACTTTTTGCGATTCAACGTTACGCGCATACTAACCCCTTTAACTGCCCTTTTTTAAAGGCGACCTCGTATGAGGCGAGTACTTATGGTATTGACAGTTGTCAGGCGCCGGCCTTTTGGAGTTTTGGCCGTAGTCGCTTCGCTTGAACACGGGAGCTCGGGTGGGTTGAAGGGTAACAAAGCGCCAGGTGATGCCCACCCTTACCTGGCGCTTTTTTAGTTGGGTTCTTGGCGTGATCTTGTAGCATCTGAGTGAGGATTGGGTATGAATTGGTGTTGGACGGTTTAGTAGAAAGTGAAATTTTGGGTGGATATGTGTGAGCATAATATTGACTTTTTGTCTCTAAAATAGTATAGTGAATACATATGACGCAGACAATTGAGCACGACACGTTAGTCAAACTAAGCCAGGAGCGCCCGTTGGTGTTCCGTGCGCAGGCAGCTACTGTCTTGGCGCGCGTGCCGCGACGATTTCGACGAGACGCGCGGGTGCTAAGTCGTAGCAAGCGCACGATGCATGACATGTTGACGGCGTGGCGGGACGAATGTTTGCCGAGGCTAGAAACGATCACCTCAGCGCATAATGCGACAATGTTGCAACAAGCCTTGCAGGAGGATTTGCTGGCTGAGACGTCGTCGCAGCAACAGCTGATCGCGATGATGATACCGGTGCGGCTCGAGGAGGAGCGACTGGCCTTTGCTGAGTCGCAGTTTACGTCGAAACGAGAGAAAAAGCCGTATCGACGAACACTGGCGTTTACCCAGCAGCCAATTGAGGTCTGTCGGCAGCAGGTTGAAGACTTTATGAGGTATGAGCTGTACCGGGCGGTGCTCGGCGAGGTTGGTGTGACTGTGGTGGATAAGCAGGCCCGGGGGCTGGTGCGGTGCTGGCAGCGGCTGCGGGCCGGTCATCAGGTCAAGAAACTGCGGCGCGAGGTAACGCGGCGCTTAGCGGCAATTGAGCGAGAAATGGTGGCGATTGAGCAGGAGCGCGGTGGCTTGGCGGCGCGGCTGTTCGGGCTGAATATTGATTATGTGACGGTGCTGGCAGCGCGACAGGAGTACGAAAAGGCGCTGGGTCGGCTGAGTAAAAAAGCGGCCGAGAGCCCGGCAAAGCGGCTGGCGCTATACGAGAAAAAGACCGAGGCGATTCGCGAGGAGTACCTCGACACGGTGCCAGGCGTGGCGAATTTGTCAGAGGCGCAGCGGGCGGTCAAGGAAATTGATTCGGTGCTGCTAGCAATTTTTGACCTAGACGCGACAGCACGCAACGAACTGATGAGTGCGTTCAAGCGCTACCGGACGCTGACGCGCGAGCGGGACATGCTACGGGCAAAGCTTGAGGTGTAGTTTGTAAGAGAGATATCGGGCCCCGTGTGGCTCGTTGGGATTTGGATAGCTGCTGCCGGTGGCTCGTTAGGCTTGGCCGGTCGTTTTGGTTTTGGTTGAGCCGGGCTGCGTATCACCAGCTGCCATGCAGGCCTGGCACACTCCTTCGAGTTCAAAGTGGTGGCGCTCGACACGGAAGTGATGGCGCTGACCGATCAAGGCAATGAGCCGTTCCAGCTCTGGTGTCTCCAGCGGTTCGGCGTTATGACAGCGTGTGCAGTAGAGGTGGTGGTGATGCGTGATAAATGGCTCGGCGAGCTCATAACGGACTTTCCAGCCGATGTGGATGGTGTTAATGACGTGGAGCTCGTGAAAGGTTTCGAGGATGCGATAGATGCTGGTGCGGTTAGTGTTCGGGCAGCGCTTGGCGATTTCGGCGATGGTCAGTGGCACATCGATGGATTCGAGTGCCGTAAAGACTTCGCAGCGTGATTTGGTCAGGCGAAGGTCGGCCCGGCGAAAGATGTCGCGTAAGGTATCCATGTCGCAATTGTAGCACTTATTGCGACAAAATTGCAATAAGCTACACAATACGCCATACTGATGAGTTATGGATAAATGTATTGAACGAGTGCTGAGCTTGCCGCAGCTCACACCTTCTGAGGAAGTGAATGCGGCGTTTACCGAATTAGTTGATGCGGTGGTGGCGCACGGTGAAGAGCCACTGCTGTGTGATGAGAATAGGCGCCATCAGGTGCAGCAGCGCTGCGCGGTAGCCGAAGGAGAGCTGGAACGACACTGGTCGAGGCGTATCACGAAGGCGGATAACCCGTGGGCAGAGCTAGGAGAGTTTCCGTATCATGAGAATTATAAAGAGTTGACGCGGCGTGAGATTGGACTACTGGGGCGAGCTGGGCTGTGGCTGTGTGACTCCTCGGAGGTTGCGATGATCGGTAGCGGGCCGTTGCCGCTGACGGGCTGGTGGTTGCATCAATTAACAGAGGCGCGAATTACCCATATTGATGCATCGAACGAGGCGATTGAGTTATCGCGCGGCCTTGCGACAGCGCTTGATTGGCCGGGTGAATTTGTGACCGGTCTGGGTCAGTCGGTGGCGCTGGATGAGGGGCGATATGATGCGATATATGTGGCGGGGCTGGCTGGCGAAACGCTGGCGGAAAAGCAAGCAATTGTTGATCACGTGCTGCCAGCACTTAAACCAGACGGGCGACTGATCGCGCGCGGCGCGTATGGGGCGCGCACCTTGCTCTACCCAGGGTTTGACGCTGATGCTATGAAGGGCGTGCAGCTGATGGAGGAATATCATCCGACCGATGAGGTGATTAATTCGGTCTTTGTGTACAAGCAGGCCGCTTAGGCATGAGAGCGTTGAAAACTAATTGAGACATTGTCGTAATAATGATACATAGCTAGACGCCGAGGAATTCGTATGGATTGGCTGGCTCGGTGGTTGGGGTGATGGTGGGGTTGGTGAGGACGTAGACAGCTCGGCCGCCGGATAGCTCACGCTTAACCTGGCCGCTTAGGCGTAGCCACTGGTTGTTGCGGTAGCGCTCGGCGTCTGGGGATTTAACGAGGATGCTGACCGGGGTGCTGTCAACGGCGCAGCAGCTGATGACAAAGCGCGAGAGTTCGAAATAGCGGTTGTCGTAAAAGCCGCTCGGGTCGCGCGCCACGAAGCCGGTGACGTCAATGGTTACGCCGTCAAAAAAGCTGTCGTTCGGGCAGTCGTCAAACGCGTTACGCCAGCGGTTCATGGAAACGGGCTTGCCATCAAGCGGCTCTGGTTTGTCACAGCGGCCGGTCGTACTGGTTGGCCCGGACGTGGCACGATTGGCAGCACTGGACGAGGACAGCGGGCGCGGTGGCAGGACGATGGCCAGAGCGAGGATGCCGGCGGTGACGATTGAGAGTATAGGGATCTTGCGCCGCGGCTTTTCTGGATGCTCCGTGGTCGTTACGCCAGCGGAGGCTCGTCGCTTCCCTGCCAGCGTGTGGCGCAGCTCTAGAACGATATCAAGGATTAGTAACATGCCACCAGCCATGGCTGCTATGACAGCGAGCAAATGGTAGCGCGGATGAATGTAAAAGCCGAGCTGGCCGTGGACAGCGATGAGGATGATGTAGCCACAGGCGAGTAGCCCACCGCTAGCGCGTAACAATGGGCCGAACTTAGCGCGCATATAGATTGACTCCGATCCCTGTCGCCAGTGACAGACTGAAAATAATAAGCATGACCAGCAAGATAAAACGTGGGCGGAAGGTACTTCTCATGAGGAGAATGAGCTTGATGTCGATCATCGGGCCAGTCAGTAGAAAAGCGAGGACGGAGCCATTAGTGAAGATGCGGGCATAAGCCAGCGCAAAAAACGCATCGACGCTGGAGCAGATAGAGACGACAAAGCCGAGGCCGATCATGGCGATGACCGACAGGATGATGTCGCCGCCGACGGCGTTGATGATGGAGCGCGGGACGAAGACTTGGGTGGCGGCAGCGATCATGGCGCCGAGGACGAGCATGGTGGTGAGCTGCCAAAATTCGTTGCGAGAATCAGCGAGGATGTGGCGAAAAGTCGTTGGATGACGGTCGGTGCAAGAGGCAGCAAATGACGGCTGGAGGACGTGCCTCGGGTGAATAAAGCTGACGATCAGAGCGGTCAGCTGGACGATCAGAAAGCTGAAGCCGATGCGCCACCAGACCATGCGCGGCTCGAAACTAAAGGCGGTCATGGTGGCGATGATGGTGATCGGATTGAGGATCGGCGCAGCTAAGAGAAAACTGATGACGTCGGCGGGCTTGAGGCCGTGCGCGAGGAGGCTGCGGGCGACTGGCACATTGCCGCACTCGCAGACTGGCAGCGCGATGCCGACGAGCGAGAGGAGAATGCGGCGAATGAAGGTGTGTTTGGGTAGGATTTTAAGCAATCGATCTGGCGGCAGGAAGCGGCGGATGAGAGCAGAAACAATGATGCCGATAATGAGAAATGGTGTGGCCTCAACGATGACGCTGCATGTTAGCGTCAGGAAATCTTGTGCCAGCGGTGCTAGCGTCTCGGCCCACGTGTGCGGCGGATGAGCGATCAGCCAGAGGTCGATTTGTAAACCGTACTGCATCACAGCGATCCCAAACAAGCCGACGATAGTCCATCGGATCGCGTCGCTATGGTTTTTGAACCAGGCGCCAGCGCGCTGATATATTGTTTGTAGTGACGGCATAGTTTCTATTATACTACTCCCCGCCTAGCATGCTATACTAAAACTCAGTATGAAACATTGGCTCCACTCGCATCACCCATTTCGGATTTTTTGGTTTTCGGCGCTGTTGACATTGGCGTTGGGCGGGTTGATTTTCGGACATTTCGGCGCGAGCGGCCTGTGGTTGTTTGCAATTTTGGTGGTGCTGGAAGTGACTTTTAGCTTTGATAACGCGGTGATCAACAGCAAGGTGCTGGCCGGCATGAGCCAGGTTTGGCAGAAGGTGTTCTTGACGGTTGGAATTTTCGTGGCGGTGTTCGTGGTGCGGTTCGTGCTGCCGATTATCATCGTGATGGTGGCGAGCGGTCATGGATTTATGGAAGTGGTTGATTTGGCGCTGCACAGGCCGGCGGAATACGGTCATATCTTGCACGAAGCCTCGCCGATGATTGATGCTTTTGGTGGCGCGTTTCTGATTATGATTGGCCTCAGTTATTTCATTGACTATAACAAGCGCGTGCACTGGATGCGGCATGTCGAGCCGTGGCTGGCCAAGGCTGGGCGGTTTGAGAATTTCAAGGTGTGTCTGATGCTGGGCGTGGCGGCGGTGCTGTATTTCACGGTTGAGCCGCCGCATCGAGCGCTGGTGCTGATCTCGGCGGTACTGGGGATTATACTGCATATCGGGCTGGAATTGTTCGGCTCATTCTTTCACGAGGATGATGCCAAGTCAGTCAAGGTCAAGGTCGGCTGGGCAGCGTTCGCTAGCCTGCTCTATCTGGAGGTGCTGGACGCCAGCTTTAGCTTCGACGGCGTCATCGGTGCCTTTGCCATCACCAGCAGCGTGCTGCTGATCGTGGCGGGTTTGGGCGCCGGGGCGATTTGGGTGCGGTCGCTGACGGTGTATTTGCTGCGGACGGGCGTGCTCAGTAAGTATAAATATCTGGAAAATGGCGCGCACTGGGCGATCATGGCGCTCGGTATGATGATGGTCGCCAAGCTGTTTCATCTGGAGCTGCCAGAATGGGCGACGGGAGGTTTGGGGCTGCTGTTTGTGAGCTTGGCAGTTGGCAGCAGTATGCTGGAGGCGCGAGCGATTAATTTGCAAGAGGCAGCTGCAGCGAAATTACATAATGCTGAGCGGCGGCTGAAGCATGGCGCGGCGAGAATTGTGCCGCGGAAGCGACGATAGGGTTTTTACAGTGTCCCTGGGTACTGGACAGCAGTGTCAGCTAATTGCGACATTATTGCGATAGCGTTTTTCTGGGCATTGGTGAGGTGTGTTCGGGGTTAGAGCTTAATGCTCAGCGGCTCAATGCTGCCATCAAGAAATGCCTTGATGAGTTTGATTGACTCGGGGATCGTCCAATCATGGAGGATGATGCGTTCGTCGGTGTTGAACTTGCTGAGGACGAAATCAACATCACCAATTTGCCGGCGCAGTAGGTTGTCGGTGCCGATACGAATATGCCAGAAGTCACTACCAACATGTCGGTGTAGTGACTTCAGTCCGTTGTTGCCGGCACTTTCACCACCCTTGCGGACGCGAATTTTACCAAAATCAAGGTCAGTGTCGTCGTGAATAATTAGTAAATCAGCCAGTGTCAGTTTATAAAAATCTAAAATCGCCCGAGCGGAAATACCGACCTCGTTATAGTATGTTGTTGGTTTGACGAGGAGAATTTTTTCTCGTGGGACGGTGCTGTGCGATTTTGCACTAGCGGCTGAATCGACCGTAAAGCTGTTTAACTCGGCGATATCCGCAAAGAATTTAGGCTTATTGCTAAATTGTGCACCTTGCTCCGCCGCCAATTGGTCAACCACCAAAAAACCAGCATTGTGCCGGGTGTAGATGTACTTTTCGCCAGGATTGCCGAGGGCGAGGATGATTTTCATATCTTCAGTATATCACCTCGGTCGGGATGGCGTATAATAGAGATATGGCAAAGCGCGATGATGATTTGGAATTTAGTATCAATGCAGCATTTGACGAGGCACGGACGATTGTTGATAAAGTGCCGCTATATTTGGTGAATGGGTCGCTG
>CAUVPF010000007.1:0-13734 GCA_963553645.1 uncultured Candidatus Saccharibacteria bacterium
CTGTTATAAAAATAAATACCTTGCAAAATTAGAATGACAAGCGATAGACATAGGGGGCAACATACGACAAATCTATCCCTTAACAATTAAGACCATTCTAGCACAGGATGCCAGCTCTTGTCAAAATAGCCTAAGCGCTGGCCTGGACGGCCAGTTGTGCCGCCCGCACAAAATCATCAATCAACGTCTGTCGAAGCGCCCCGTTATACAGCGCTGCCGCTGGATGATACAGTGGAATTACCAAGAACTTCAACCCGTTGAACTGTGCCCAGCGCGGATTACCATGATCACGCGAGATCGCCAAGTCAGGAATAAATGCCATACCGCTATGTCGACCCAATGTGATGACTACCTTTGGCTGAATAATTTGCAGTTGGCGCATCAAATACGGCCAAAAAGTACGCTTCTCCTCCGGTAATGGATCACGATTGTTTGGCGGCCGATACTTAACGATATTGGTGATATAGACGTCTTGGCGACGTAACTGGGCTGCGGCTAACATCTCGTCAAGAAATGTACCAGCTGCCCCAACGAATGGTTTGCCCTGAAGGTCTTCATTTTTTCCCGGCGCTTCACCGATGAGCACGATATCCGCATCAGCTCGACCGTCACCCATCACCAGCTGCGTCGCCTGCTCTGCCAAGTCATGACAAACATCATGAGTGATAATCTCCGCTGCTAAAACCTCCAGTTGCGCCGCCTCATCCATGCCCTTATTATACAAAACACCCCGTCACTATGCGAGGTGTTTTGTTTGATATTGAGGTGAAAATTACTTTTCAGCCTTTTCCTTCACGAGCTTAATAAAGTCCTGTTCGTGCTTCTGTAGGTTTGCTTCTTGGATCTTTTTTGCAAAATTAGCCAGTGGGTTTACACTGCCCGACGGTAGGCGTGGTATCCGAACACTGTAGTCTTTATTAGCACGCGCTACAAAATAGTTACCCAGTGATTCGTAGTATTCTTTCATCTGCTTGGCAAAGTCTTGTACTTCTTTTTGCTCTGACTTGGCAACATTATCAAGCAACTTGTAGCAGTCACTCATTTTTTCGGCATAGAGCTTCTTTATCTCTTCGGCTGGCTTGCCGCTATAGCCAAAGTAGCTTGGCGAGCATTTCTTAGAGAAGTCCTTCACCTCTCCTATCAGGCCTGCGATGGCAAGCAGATTTGGACGCACCTTTTCATAAGCACTCTTATACTCACCAAAAGATTTTTTGGTTTCCTCGTCACGCATAATCTTTGATGAGTCAAGTTTTTTCATCATTGAGTCAGCGCGCTCCACTCCTTCCTCAATCAGCTTCTTTGCATTATCAGCATTTGCCGACCTCAGCGCTGAGTTAAGGTTATTACCATCAAACTCTTTTAGCGTCTTAGCAGCCTCTTGGTAGTCAGCCTTTGATGGTCCACCGAGAAACACGACAGCCAGCACGATACCAACGATAATCACTATCAAGCCAATTGAACCGCCGATAATACCCCACAGCGCCCCTTTACTTAGACCTTTTTTAGGTGGCACAGGCGCACCCTGCTGTAGTGGTTGCTGCGACTGCGGCGTCGGTGGTGCAGCCTGCTCAGCCGCCACGGACGGTGGTGTTGTCGGTTGTGGTACGTTCTTATTATTCTTATCGTCCATAATCCCCCTCAGTTATTCTTACATTTTCCATTGTATCGTATTTTACCAAAAAGCAAAAGTTACAAACCGATCATCGTCAAATTGATCTTACCGCGCTCGTCAATACCAGTTATCTTTACGCGAACGGTCTGACCCTCTTTAACCACATCAGTTACCTTATTCACCCGACCTTCGGCCAGCTTTGAAATGTGTACCATACCATCAACTCCCGGTAAGATATTCACGAAAGCACCAAAGTCCTTGATACTAACAACCCGACCCTCGTAGACCTTGCCAACTTCCGGCTCTTCTACCAAACTCTTGATCCAGTTCATGGCTTTTTCAATCGATGCCCCATCTGGGCTGGCAACAGTGATGAGACCGTCTTCTTTGATATCAATTTCAGCACCAGTTTCCGAGGTGATCTTATTGATCATCTCACCACCCTTACCGATCACCGCACCAATCTTGTCCGGATTGATCTTGATTTTCTCAATGCGTGGCGCGTACGGACTCAATGCCTGGCGCGGCTGTGGTAATACTGACAACATATGTTCCAAGATGTGCGCTCGGCCGGCTTTTGATTGCTCAATTGCTTGCGCCAAGATGTCAACCGGCAATCCATGCACCTTCATATCCATCTGAAGAGCAGTAATTCCCTTGATTGTACCCGTCACCTTAAAGTCCATATCACCAGCAAAATCTTCAGCATCAGCGATGTCGCTCAGCACATATGGCGTACCTTCATCCATCATCAAACCCATGGCGATACCAGAGACCGGGTTCTTGAGCGGTACACCCGCATCCATCAACGCCAAACAGCTTGAACAGGTTGCCGCCATTGAGGTAGAACCGTTCTGGCTCATGATTTCCGTCACTGAACGAATGGCATATGGGAATTCTTCTTCACTTGGCAAGACCGGCGTCAATGCCCGCTCCGCCAAGTAGCCATGCCCAATTTCCCGACGGCCTGGACTACCCAAACGGCGCACTTCACCAACCGTGTAGCCTGGAGCGTTGTAGTGATGCATGTAACGGCGTTCGTAATCAGTCTGCTCCATGGTGTCTACCAGCTGCGCGTAGCTCAGTGGCGCCAAGGTAACAATGTTCATACCTTGGGTCACACCGCGGGTGAACAAGCTCGATCCGTGTGCTCGTGGCAAGAAACCAACTTCTGAGCTGAGTGGTCGAATTTCCGTCAATTGACGGCCATCTGGACGCACATTGTCCTCAACAATACCGCGGCGTACGTCGTTGTGGAGCGCCAAGGTAAAGGCTTCGTCATACTGAGGTCGCAGCTCATCATAATCCTCACCGAGCTTTGTCGTAAATTCGTCATGAAACGCCTGACGAATATCCGCGATCAATTCATTGCGCTCCGGGTAGGCACGGCGAATAGCTGCGCCAAATTTACCAGCAACCCACGCGTCAACTTCTGACTGGATGGTTTCATCTGGCAAGACCAGCTCATATTGCTGCGCAGCTGGTGCGACTTTTTCTGCCAACTCACGCTGGAGCTGAATGGCCGGCTGCATCATGTGGTGTGCCCAGGTCATAGCATCGATAATTACCTGCTCGCTCACTTCATGAGCACCCGCTTCCACCATGGTGATGCCATTCTCAATACCAGCAACAACCAAATCCAAGTCGCTTGCTGCGCGCTCCTCAGGGGTCAAAAAGGCCTTAAACTCACCATTGACGCGACCCACACGTAGTCCTGCTACTGGTCCATCAAACGGTGTACCTGTCAGGCTCAGCGCCGCGCTAGCCGCCACCATCGCCACCATATCAGGACGGAAGCTTGGGTCCATGCTGAGGACACTCGACACAACCTGGACTTCCTGCCGATACCCCTTCGGAAACAGGGGGCGAATTGGTCGGTCAATCAGCCGCCCAATCAATATTGCCTCATCCGACGGACGACCTTCTCGCTTGATAAATCGACTGCCGGAAATCTTGCCCGCAGCATAAAACTTCTCTTCATAATCGATTGACAGCGGGAAATAGTCCAATTCGACTGGTCGCGAGCCGACCATCGCCGTACCTAACACAACCGTGTCGCCGTAACGCGCTACTACACTGGCGGTAGTGCGAAAACCGACCCTATTTACCTCTAACGTCAGCGGTCGACCACACCATTCAGTGGTAACACTAAAAATATCCTTGCCACTCGGGTTAATAATTGCCATAGATCCTCTCTTTCTCGCAAAGACAGTAACAGGTGTATGCGTGCTGGTTTACCGTCAACACACCACACATCCATCACCGTCTGCGGGTTATATTCGTACTTTCTATTATATCACAGCGCCACACGCGTTAGAGAAAGCCAGCCCGACCAAACGCATCCCGAACCGCAGCGAGCCGCTCACTCACTTGGTCCAAAACATCTGGCGTTGGTGACAACGTCTCCGGTGAGCTACCGCCAGCCGCACCAATGACTTGTCGTATCACATTAAAACTCTCCACTCCCGGCAGCATAGCAGTCCACTCGTACGGCTGCTCACTGGTTGGCGCTGTCGGTTGCCTCTGAGATACTGGCATAAAGGATAGCGTCAGCTCTTCCGGACTAATCTCGTACAGTATGTCCCGAAAGGCACGCTCTGTCGGCAAGCCTCGCCTCGAGATCCCCCAAACTGCAGTCAGCCCAGCAATCTTAGCTTCGGGCCTACCTGCCAACAACTCAAGCGCGACGGCTACGCGCACTCTACTATCATCATCCGAATCCGAAGAGACCCCCGTTCCTATCACTGCTCGCTCAGAATGACCAGCCTTATGTAGCAGCGCACTCCCCGTCATAAAACCGTGCCGACGTTCACCTTGAGATGCAGATATTGATGCGGGTGATGGTAATATCGGCGGCATCTCACCAGTAAATATAGGTGCGTCCTCAATACATTGCCGAAACATATCACATGCTTGACCATATATCTCATACGCCCTTTCAAGGTCAAGCTTTGAAGCATTTGTCTCTATCAAGAATCTCCGTTGACTTTCATCGCCACGATCCATCAGCAGCCCACCGGCTGTAGCCGCCGCTGCTCCAACCGCACCACACAATAGACCGCGCCGGCTTATCTTTGGTGGCTCTGTATTCATATTTCTTACCATACCGAACTCCTATTTGCATAAATACTCATGCGCACTTGAGCACTCAGCCGCAATAACATCTTGTTGAGTAACCGTACGCAGCGCCAGCACATAGAGTATAAACATTGCCTCCTTAAGATCGTTAAGGTGCTCCTCACCAGCTGCTGACTCCAAGGCAGCAAGTTTGTGACTATCAATCATGGTATTCTCAAATAACATCCCGAACAGCTGCTGAACCGATGCGAGGAGTTCTCCTCCTGTTTCTTTGAGCAGTTTTCGCGGTGGTTTGCTTAGCACAACCGAGCCCAACAGCTCATCCTTCTCAAACATTTTATCCGGAAAGAAGTACTGCCAAAAATTATTGACAAATAGTTTTTCGGATGTATCAGAGCCGTCTTGTGACGGATCCATACCGTTTTTCCAAAAATCATCCGCATTCGTAAACCTAGAACCATGATCATTAGCGCGTAATTCTGAGTCTAGCTGCCCCTCGATATGCACTAAGTCATTGTTCAACCATTCACCAGACGGACCAACCTGTTCCCTAACAGCAACCATAATATCGCTAATATTCGCAACTTGCTTAGCCACATCTAGCGGTGGTAGTTTATTAGCCCGCGGTGCGTGTTCATTCATACTCTGTAATTTAGCATAAAAATTATAAGAAGTCAATCAGCGCCCCATCAAACAGATCGGCACATGCTGATGAAACAACGACCCATACTACTAGGCTGACCCGCTCATGCTACAATATAACAAGTGAAGCAGATAACCCACGCCAAAAACCGCCGCCGATGGCTCAGTATGAGTCTGGCTCTTGTCCTGATCGCTGGCGGCAGCTACACACTCATCACAGTGTTTAGCCCATTCTTTCGCGCTCAGCTCATTGACCCAATGCGCAATGAAACCACCCAGCTTCTCACCGCTACGCCGGAAACCAGCATCACCAAGGACCGCCTCTATATTCCTAAAATTGATATTAACGTGCCGTACGCTACTGGCGGCGCCGAAACTATGGAGCGAGGTGCATGGTGGCGTCAGCCAGAGAATGGCAACCCAGTTGATGGCGGTAATTTTGTCTTGTCAGCCCACCGATTTATCATGGGCCTGACACCTCAGCAAACCATCCAAAAATCACCATTCTATAACATTGATAAGCTGCGCATTGGCGATGAAATAATCATTGACTACCGCGGCAAGCGCTACAGGTACGTCATATCTCAGTTATTTGATGTCAAGCCAGATGCCGTTCACATTGAAAACCGAACCAACAAGCCACAGCTTACGCTCTATTCATGCACCCTCGGCGGCGCAGCTGACGGCCGGACAGTTTTTATAGCTACACCGCGCTAAATAAAATACCCACCTCGTGATATATTAAAGTGGGTATCTGTACAACTGCCGAGGCGCGACTATTTACGCAGGCCCAGGGCAGCCACAACCGCTTTATAACTCTCAAAATCAGTTCGCTCCAGGTATTTGAGCAGGCGCTTGCGCTTGCCAACCATCTGGATTAAGCCACGGCGCGCCATGAAGTCATGCTTATTCGCCTTCAGGTGCTTTGTGACCTCTTTGATACGAGCCGTCAAGATCGACACCTGCGCCTGCGGGCTGCCGACGTCGTCCTTGTTGACCTGAGTCAAAGCAATTGCTTTCGCTTTATCGTCTTTGCTAATCATAGCCTCGTCATTATACCAATGCTACACTAAAAACGCAAATCGGCCGTATTTACTAAAATGTCTGCACGTAATTATACGCTGGATTACCGGTGGTCGGCACAGCTGCGCCCGGAATGTTGCAGGTCGCCTTGACCACATTAACCTGGGCCGATTCCTGGGGCTTGGCGGAATTAAGGGCCGCAAACACCGCAATACCCGTTATCTTGCCAGATGCATCCTTGCATGGATACCAGGCAAAAATATCGTTTGGATTTGACGCATTCTTGCTGCTAACACCCTCGCGATACCCCGGCTGAATATACTGTGGTACAAGCGAATCAACACTATTGGCGCTATTAAATACACCTTGGCCTGATGGCAATGTTCGCTTCTGTGTATCATACAGCTGCAAGGCATCGCCAGCGATCTTGACGATGGAACGGATCTTGGTGTCGGTAGCATCCTGACGCACACCCGAATATGCCACGATACCGATGGCTGCTAAAATTGCAATTACGATCATCACAATTAATATTTCAACGATTGTAAAACCTGTCTGCCTACCCATGATTTGATAATAGCACTTCAAGACAAAATCCCAAAATCCGCTAATGGTTTTGCCTGAGTGACATCATATTCAGCGATAGCCTGGCGGCGTAGCTGATGACAGTAAGCCCCCGTTCCCAGCTGCTGACCAATATCAACCGCCAAGCTCCGAATATACGTACCGCTCGAAACATGCGCTCGAATTACCAAGCGAGGATACTCATAGGCGACAAGCTCCAAGGTGTAAATCGACACGGTGCGCTCTGGCATATCAACTGGCTGACCCTGACGCGCCAACTGATAGGCCCGACGACCGTTGATCTTGATAGCACTAAACACTGGCGGTCGTTGTTTGATTGCACCCACCAATGTACCGAGCACCGCTTCAACCTCACTGCGAGACGGCTGCCGATCCGATACGTGAGTCAGCTCACCCTCGGGGTCACCTGTTGTCGACACCTCACCAAGCATAATCTCCGCCTCATACCACTTATCGAGCTTCATGAATGTATCAGCCTCACGGCATTTCTTGCCCGTGACAATGATCATCAGACCCGTGGCGAACGGATCAAGTGTGCCGGTATGGCCAACTTTTACTTTTTTACCCGCAGCCCGACTGAGCACTCGCCGCAGCCGCGCTACTACCCCGAAGCTTGTCATCCCAGCCGGCTTATCAATGAGCAATACCTCGTCCATGGGTTAGTTTTGTCCCGGGATCTGGAATTGGGACGGATTAAAGGTACGCGGCTGTGCAGGAGTGGACGGTGCTGAAGATGATGTGTTCAATGCTGGCAGCCCCCCATCTGCAGTACCGATCGGAGCTGGTGGCAGCGGCGGCAGGCCTGACCCTGAGAAGTCAGAAAAGTCAGGCAGCGGTGGCAAGCCATGCATAACATTAGACTCTATATCAGCAAGCGTAGCCGGAGCGGACGACACCGTCGGTAGTGGCGGAGACGAGACCACCGGAGCAGGTGACGCCGCGGGTTCAAGTGGTGGTGCAGCCGCCAGTGCCTCGGTAATCGCCGCGCGGGCATCACGTTCAGAATCTGGCAGTGATGGCGACGCGGTAGCCTGGGCCTGTTTGGTAGCCAGCGCCTGTGTTTCCTCCTTTAGCGCGGCAATGACCGCTTCGTCTTTGTTAGTGGCTGCAAACGGATCAATACTTGGTGGTTCATCAGATTTTCCCATGGCTGCATTCAACGGTGACTCACCGAGAGCTGGACGCGACGCACCGACATAGGTGCCGTGATGTAGGATGGTTCTATTTTGATCAGTATCAAGATCGCGGCGCTTATCCTCGGCCGCCTGCTCGGTTGTCGCATTCAGTGTTCCACCCAGTAGTGGTGCAGCCGTCTCTGGCTCAGCCGATACTGACGCACTAATTGGTTGTGATGGTGGCGTACTACTAGGCTCGCTAGCCGCTGTCGCTGCTCGGAGTCGGTCAAGCTGTGCTGTCGCTGCACGAGCCGCTGCATCCTGTTCTTGGGCCCGGGTCTGCTTGGCCACCTCGTCAAGATTGCCCCGACGCTCGTGACTAATCGACAGCGAACCATCGTCCTTTTTTGGCTCAGCTGACTTCAAATGCTTCCCTCGCTCAACCTTGAGATTAGAGTCATCATCTTCATCGCCATCGGATACCTTATCCTCAGCTGTGTCAGCTGCCTGCTTTGACTTCTCCGAACCCGAATGCTCCTCGGCCTTGATTGCCCGCCCCTCGGCCAACTTCGTAGCAATCAATTGTTGATTTGCTCCGGCTGCCATTAATTCCGCGGCTAGGGTCATTACTCGTGAGGATGTTAGATTATTACTAAACCGCTCCGTCGCCGCCACGATACCAGTCAGCAATGCCGTCGCAATCTGTTCATCCATAGTCACCTCTGGCGTCCGTAGCTCCTCAACCAGATCAATCAACATCTCGCTCACGCCTGACGCCCTGTCATCATGCCAATCGACCGTCCCGAGACTACTCCTCGCTGCACCAGCCGTCACCGTTGATACCACGGCATCATGCAAGATCTTGCCATGGGCCGTCAGTGCCTTATCCAAATGATCCTGATTTTCAACATTTAATGCGATCACTAGTTCAATATTGTAGTCACCCTGCGAGAACTCTAAATCTGCCTCAGTAATTATCGCCCGATACGGCGTAATAAAAATTTTCACCGCATCATCAACCACCTTGTAGCGCAGATGATCGGCTTTTTCCTTATCAAGCGCAATGATAAAATCACGTAGACTATCCGCTGTGGATTCAAATGTCGCACCTGGCTCAAGGAATGAAATTGCCGGTGGAACTTGACCACTAAACACAGCCGTAGCGTGCTTACCCAGTTTATTTAGGAAAATCGTTAGCCCCAATGCCGCCGACAATTCATCTACTGACGGATCGGCACTCACCGTCACTAAAATATTAGTCACATCTTTGATGCTCTGAATAATCTGCTGCTTTTGTGACTGGCTCGCCATTATGTCATACCCTGTTTATTTTTACTTATATCTTCGAGGTAGATTATACATAAGCATTTCAGAAAAGTCAATAGGTTGATCATTACCGCGGATCACTCTTTACTTTTATCGGGTTTTTCTGTATAATCCATCCTTGATTAGCGAAACAAATTTATAGAGGTAAAGGAGATCTATGCCAATCATCAAATCCGCCATCAAACGGGCAAAACAAACCCTAAAGCGCCGCGAGCGCAATATCGGTATCAAGCGCGACATCAAGTCAGCCGTCAAGGCCTTCATGGCCGAGCCAAGCGCCGCAACGTTGGCCGCCGCTCACAGTGAGCTTGACACCGCTGTCAAGAAGAACCTGCTGAAGAAAAATACTGCTGCCCGGCGCAAGAGCGCTCTCTCAGCTATCGCCAAAAAAGCCGGCGTTAAGCTTGAAGCGACCAAAAAGCCAGCAGCCAAAGCCCCAGCAAAGACGACAGCAAAAACCACTGCGAAGTCAACTGCTACCAAAAAACCGGCCGCAAAAAAGCCAGCAGCCAAAGAG
The DNA here is from genome assembly GCA_963553645.1 of uncultured Candidatus Saccharibacteria bacterium. Classification (GTDB taxonomy): domain Bacteria; phylum Patescibacteriota; class Saccharimonadia; order Saccharimonadales; family Saccharimonadaceae; genus Nanosynbacter. The sequence continues at coordinate 9,899 of CAUVPF010000007.1, forward strand.
GCTAACTAGCCATTCACGGTTGCATCAACAATTACTCCCGTCAGTTGGCGGGAGTATTTTTACTATGTCATATGTCTGGCAGTATCAATCAGCGCCGCCTCGACCAACAGCCACGGTGACACGCGGGTCGTTTTCATCTGTTCATCAGCCTGCGCCAAGGCAGAATTAATTACCGCAAGTTGCGCTTGCGTTATCCGCGCTGCATACGGCGCTACCTTTCGCAGCGCATACGGATGGGCCGCAAAATCACGAGCCACCGCCCCCGTGTCACCACCAGATAGCACCAGCGCGTTCAGCTGCACCAATTGTGAAACCAACAGCCCCAGCGTCTGGTACGCCCCATCATCACCGCTCTCCGCCTCGAGATAGGCAATGATCGCGCGCACTTTCTCCCGGTCGCCATCCAGCATTGCCGCAAACAACTCAAACGCACTTTCAGCCGGAGCCAGCGGCACCAGCGCATTAATCAGCTCATCATTTAATTCACCGGCCAAAGCCAACTGCTGCAGTACCAAATCAAGCCGCGACTGATCAAACCCCAACCGATCAATTAACGCCGTCGCCTGCCTCGCTGTCAACACTGCCCCATGTGCCTTGGCCCGCTCAACACACCACGCACTCAGCTGCGGTTTTTGGCGTTCAGTGAAACAAGCATATTCCCTTACCTCGGCATGGTTTTGCAGCCACTTATACGTTTTTGTGCGCTTATCAAGCTTCGTCTCCAGAAGGACAACCGTGGTCGTCGTATCACCGAGTAGTTCCGGCAAATCACGCCACAATGCCACATTCTGACTCGCATCAGTAATGACCACCGCCTGTTCTAGCATGAACAAACTCTGCCCCATCACCACTTCACAGATCTCGGTGGCCGTCAGCTCTTCGCCGTCACGCCGCACCACCTCCATATCACCAACCAACGCCGCAAGCGCCGCCCGTTTCTCAAATTCGTTGTCGCCGTAGAGGAGATAGATCACGACTTAATTATACCAAATACCCCCTTAGGCAATAGCTTTTGGTATACTGATTTATTCTTCCGCTTTAGGCGGCTTTTGCATAATCTCTTTATGTGCGGTTATCAGCGTGGCTATTTGCTCATCAGATAAGCCAATTCCTTTCAAGTCCGCCATATAATTTGAGTATAAGGACCCCTCTTTATGATCCTGACCGCCCATCTCTTCTATCGTTGCAAGGCTGGTCACACTGCCTGCCACAGACAGCATCTGATCGTCAGAGAGACCACCACCAGTCTCCATAAATATACCGTCAAGAAACTCGAGAAATTTAGCATCCTGATCCCTTGTCTTATTGGCGGCAGCTTGAGCATGCATTGCCCGCTCTACCTGTTCTGGTAAAACATCCTCACCACCAAGTACTTCATTGAGAAAACCAAACCAAGGCGAGCTGGGCGTCTCCTTAAGGTCAAGCAGACGCTCTGTGATCACGGTTATTTTCCTCATCGGTTCAATCGTATCACCTGTTATAGTACGAGAAGCCATTTCAACTAACGACACGCCTATCGCTGATCTCTCCATCAAGACACGCTCGAGAATTTGATACATTATCGCTTGTCGAGCTGTCTTCTTCAGGTCTGGATCATCATTGCGATAGCCTGCATGGGCTGATAAATCCAACATGCTAAAATCATTACTTTCTAAGCGTCGTAGACCACTATTAAGAACGCCCCTCCCTCGCTCAAGCAACTCTTCTCCACTCAATCCTGGCCGATAAATTGTGTCCACTCCATGCCTCTCTAGCATGCCATTGACCTTCAGATTAGCCTCTCTAAGCACGGGGGACTGCTCTTCTTCCCCTAGCGCTATCAGGTAGTTTACCCACTCTTGATCCAAGTTGCTACTTGGCCGATACAATTCGCCATGTAGTGGGGGCTCTCCTCTTGTCATAATATTGCATTCTACACTATAAAACACTATTTGTCAAATATCGGTGGCTTCTGGCACACTGGACAAATATGCGTACCGCGGCCACCAACTTTTAGCTTAATGACTTCTTGGTCGGGGTGGCGATGGCAGGCCTGACCTTCGCGGCGAAACACATGAGCAAATGCCAGATAATTTCCTTTTCGACCCTCGGCATCAACGTAATTTTTATCCGTCGAGCCACCTTGGTCAATACTGAGTTGCAAGACGCGCCGCAGCTCAGTAAATAATATATTCAGCTGCTGGTCACTGACATTTTTCACCCGCGTTTGCGGATGAAGACGCGCTGCCCACAACGCCTCGTCAGCGTAAATATTACCAACCCCGGCGATCACTGCCTGGTCAAGAAAAGCCGGCTTGATCATCGAGTTTTGACGGCGGCGAATCCGCTGGATGAAATCCTCGGCGCGCGTCTGAGGATCAAGCGGTTCTGGGCCGACTTTTTGCATGAACGGCAGGTTCTTCACTTCATCAGTCGGCAGTAATTTTACCCAGCCAAACTTGCGCTGATCATTGAAAAACAGCCGCGACCCGTCCACAAAATCAATCTGCACCCGCGTCGACCGATCCGGCAGTTCACCAATCAAACTATCGTTTGGGTGACCGCCAGCAAAACTCTGCACTCCACGAAAGATAAGCTGCCCCGTCATCTTTAGATGCACCACCAACGAATACTGTGTATCCAGGTCAATCATCAGCACTTTTGCTCGCCGTCGCACCGCCGTCACGCGCGCGCCATACAAAAATTGTTCAACATCAGCAGGCGCATTCGGAAAGCTTTTTGGCGAGTCAAACACTACCACTCGCGCCACTACTCGAGCCGGCAATAGCTCCGCCAACCCGCGGCGAACCGTCTCGACTTCAGGAAGTTCCGGCATAGGACGCTCCTAAAACTTAAACAACGTATCCCGCTGATACAACCCGATAGCGGTGGCCATCTTGTTGCCATCAGGGATTTGCTTGATAAACATATCGACAATTTCCTCGACATTAGCAACGGCTGAGCCCTTGGAGCCGCCACAATCTGACGTCCACAGCGCCTTGATCGGCGTTCCGTTCATCAACAATTCAAATTTATACACCTTGCCCGTTGCACAAATACCACGCAGATCATTCTGCTCGTCGCTCAGCTGCCGGCCCTCCATCATCTTGCGCTTGTCTAGTGCATACACCAGTTCCTCGTACGCCTTGAAATTATTGTCCAGCTGCTTGGTGTTTAGCTGCTTCTCAATATACCCCTCGTACGTCGTCATTGTTCGCGAAGCTGGTGCAATAGTTATTTGATATGAACGGAATTTTTCATTAGCAACAATCGGGCCACGCACTGTCAGTCTGACCGATCGGCCTTCGTCAGTTTGTAGTAAGTCACTTTTTTTCTGTTCAGTTGTCTCTGGTTGCTGCTTTTGCTCATTGCCACCAAATATCGACCGGCTAATGCTGATAATCGCAACAATCGTCACGATAGTGATAATGATGACTAGTAAAATCGGTACAAACCGAGAAAAAGAATTAAAAGAATTATATGTACGCCTCATGGGTTGATTATACCATATTCTGTCAGTTTTGCACTCACCGCCCCGGCTACACCTCGTCCCAGTGCAACCCCACGCCGACGTCCACTTTTAGCGCAATCGGCAGTTCCGGACAAATACTTTCCATTTCCGCACGCATCATTTCGCCGACTTGCTCGGCATCTGTTGCCCGGCACTCCACTAAAATTGAGTCGTGAACTTGCAGGACCGGTTCAGCCAGCCCAGCCAATTTGTCCTCCAGCCGAATCATCGCCAGCTTCATCAAATCGGCTTCCGTTCCCTGAATTGGCATATTCATCGCTGCCCGCTCAGCCGCCGAACGCACCATAAAATTGCTCGACTTGACGTCGGGCGTTGGCCGCCGCCG
>CAUVPF010000008.1:0-13432 GCA_963553645.1 uncultured Candidatus Saccharibacteria bacterium
GGAGTGTTATAATGAATACAATGAAACCATCCAAACCCGTCATCCTCACCGGCGTACGCGCCAACAACGATATTCACATTGGCAATTATTTTGGCGCCATTTTGCCGATTGTTGATATGGCGAAGCGCCGCTCGGCCGATTATGATATCAATCTGTTCATCCCGGATCTGCACAGCTTCACCACGCCGATTGACCACAGTAAATTGTACGACAGCATTCTCAGCAACGCCCGGATTTATACGGCCGCGGGGTTACCGCTGGATAACCAGGCGATTCATCTGTACCGCCAAAGCCGCATCCCGGCCCACAGCGAGCTGGCGTGGATTTTGGACTGCTTCACTGGGTTTGGCGAGATGCGCCGGATGACGCAGTTTAAAGAGAAGGCAGAAAAATTAAAATCTGACCCAGTGTTCAGGGAGCGTGCAGACCTTGAGTATAAAATGTACGGTATTTATTCAAACTATACCTCCGTCGGTCTCTTCAACTACCCAGTCCTGATGGCCGCCGACATCTTGCTCTACGGCGCCACCTACGTGCCGGTTGGCGACGACCAGACGCAGCACCTGGAATTTACCCGCGACATTGCCGAGCGGATGAACCGCAAATTTGGCGACCTGTTCATTGTACCCAAACCAGTTGCTCAGCAGCATCAATTCTTTGGCAACGACCAAGGCCTGAGGATTAAAGACTTGGTGAATCCAACTAAAAAGATGAGTAAATCCGACGACAGCGGCAAAGGCGTTATCTTCCTTGGCGACGAGCCGCAGGCAGCACACAAAAAAATCATGAGCGCCACCACCGATTTGCTAGGCAAGGTACAGTACGACCGTAAAAACCAACCGGGCATTTCCAATCTACTGGAGATTTTGACCCTGGTACGCCAGGACGCTGGACGACCGGTGAGCTTAGAACAGACGATTCGCAGGTACGCTGGCATGGAGCGCTACGGTGATTTCAAGCGAATCGTGGCTGATGAAGTAGCGGAATTCTTGGCGAACTTCCAGGCGCGGCTGGCGGCAGTTGATGAGCCGGCAATTGAACGCAAGCTGGAATCCAGCGAGCGCGACATGAACATCGTTGCCAATGAAACGCTGCACCGCGTACAAAAAGCCGTAGGGCTGCGGAGATAGTATGGTGATGGCAAGTTGTCTCACCGAGCTGGGAACTCCGCCAAATCAAGCGCCGCACATTCCTGGCTGTTCAAATACCCGAGGATACGTCGCGTGAAAATTTCGCCGCGCACCGTACTCAAGATCGCCAGATTGTACCAACTGGCAGATGACAACACGCCCGTTAAAGCCTTGCGCCACCTGAAGATTCAGACCGACAAGTCGCACGTGCTGGCAGAATTCATCCTGGACAAACAGCATTTTGCTGTGTTATACGGTTCAATCGTCGACGAGGAATCAATTGACGAATTATGGCCCGATAAGCCCGTCAACGCTGAGGTTTTGCCAAATCCGCTTGACCCGAGCTTCACCGAGACGCCGTTTCAGGGCAAGTTTGTCATGATGTTTCGCATTGTACCGACCAAGCAACGCCTGGACGTTCACTTGTCCACGGACTTTGACCCGTCGATTTCGCGCAGCCTCTGGCAAAAATATATCAAAGCTGGGCATGTTTCGGTCAATCAGCGAGTGGTGACGACGCCAAAGTTTGAAGTTGACGAGACTGATGAAATTGCCGTCAAGCTGCCAGAGCAGGAGCAGGCCAGTGCAGAGTTGCCGATTTTGTACGAAGACGCTGACGTGATGGTGGTGAATAAGCCCAGCGGTCTCCTGACGCACGCCAAAGGCGGACTATCGACCGAGCCGACAGTAGCGGAAATTATTCGCCCCAAGACTTCGTTTGCCTCCGACACCGACCGGCCGGGCATCGTCCATCGGCTCGACCGCGACACTTCGGGCGTGCTGATTATCGCCAAAACTGCTGACGCTGCGACCCACTTACAACGGCAATTCGCCCAGCGCACCACCAAAAAAACCTACCTGGCGATTACCGATGGCGTACCGAAACTAGCCGCCGCAAAAATCGACCTGCCGATTGGCCGCAACCTGTCCGCACCCAGCACCTTCCGCGTTAACCCAAACGGCAAACCCGCCCAGACGACCTACCGTGTGCTGGCAGCAACCGACACCCAAGCGCTCATTGAACTGAAACCTACCACCGGCCGCACCCACCAACTCCGCGTCCATATGGCGCACCTAAACACGCCAATTCTCGGCGACCGCGTTTACGGCAAGCCAAACGCCAGCCGTCTGATGCTCCACGCCCACAAACTGGAAATCACGCTACCATCTGGTGAGCGAAAGACGTTTGAGGCAGCCATTCCAGAAGAGTTTCAACAATTATCCCCGAAGGTTACTGCAGCCCAAAACGAAACGGACGAAACCGCTCATGACTAGCACCCGCCCACCGCGCACACCAGTGGTGGCGCATCGCGACCGCGCTACACTACGCCAACTCGCCGAGCGACTGCCGCAGGCAGTGATCATCACCGCCGAGCGCGGGCTAGACGGCATTGGCACCGCCGAATATCTGGCAACCCTCATCCCATCAGAAGTGATTCGACTGCAGCCAGTGGAGGCAAAAACCACAATTACGACCGAGCAAGTCCGCACCATGATCGCCATGCTACGCACGCACGCCACGGTTCGCCGTGTTATCATTATCAATCCGGCCGACCACATGAGCGAGGCAGCACAGAACGCACTCCTTAAATCCTTGGAGGAGCCAAACGCCAACACGCATTTTTTGCTGGTGACCGAGAACGAGCAGCAGCTGCTGGCCACCATCCGTTCGCGCTGTCAGGTACTGACCCTGCACCGTACCTCGCCAGTACAGGACGAGACGCTGCTTGATACTACCTCGCTCACCGCCAGCGAGCGTCGCCAAATCCTGTTCCTGGCCGCTGGCCGGCCACTACTTATCCGCCAATTAGCACGCACGCCGAAACTGCTGTCCGAATATCAAGCCATCGCTGCTGATGCTAAATGCATCCTCGCTGCACCAGGCTCATACGAAGCACTACGCACGCTGCCGTCTTATTTCACCGACCGCGCCAAAGCCCTCCAGCTGATCGACATCCTCCTCACCATGGTGGCGTTTCAGATGAAAACTCAGCCAAGCCCCGCACACCAACCCCTCCTTGACCGGATCATCACTGCCGAGACGCGACTGAGGCATAATGGCAATGTGCGGCTGGCGCTGCTCAATATTGTGGTATAATGGATGCATATGTCTGGATTATTAGTTATCCTGCTGGTTATGGTGTGGGCAGTTTGGTATCAGCCGTCAGTCGGCGAAGCACAAAACTTACCAGTTAAATTGTCAGAGAAACTTGACAAGCTCTGGGCTATCGCTCAAGAGTCGCTGCGTGAAAACAAGTATCTACGTGCCGAGAAAGCACTCCTAACCATCCTGCGCGTCGATGAAAAGAACGCCACAGCCTACAATCGCCTGGGGATTTTGTATGCCAAGCAGCGCGCCTACAAGGACGCTATCGAATGCTTTGAAATTGCCCAGAGCCTCGAGCCGAGTGCCTCGAGCCTGCATAATGTCGGCCTCATTTACTACGAGACGCAAGATTATGTCAAGGCCGCGCTGGCATTTGAGCAGGCACTTGACATGGAGGCTGGTCATGCCGCCCGGCACATCGCTTATGCCAAGGTTCAGGAAAAGTTGGGCAACACTAAGAAGATGCTGGCGGCGCTAGAAAAGGCCGCTGAGCTTGAACCGACGCCGCACACGCTGAACACGCTCGCCCAAGCCTACGACAGCGCCAAGCAGCCCGAACTTGCCGCCAAACTTCGCGAGCGCGCCACAGCTATGCTCACACCCGACAAGCCAGCCACCGCCCCGCGCCGTTCGCCACACCCAGCTCATCCTCAGCAACCACGCCAGCCGCGGCAACCATCACGAAAAGTGATCATGTAGATCTTGTCTTGAACCACAAAACTTGCTACAATCATTCAAGATGCCGATTTAGCTCAGCTGGTTAGAGCAGCTGTTTTGTAAACAGCAGGTCCTGGGTTCGAATCCCTGAATCGGCTCCATTTGCATCGCCTTCGCACCAAGCGTGTAAAAACATGCGGGCGCCGCGATGCAGCAAGTTCCATGCCGGAATCGTGTAGTGGCAATCACAGGAGACTGTAAATCTCCCGCCGTCAGGCTTCGTAGGTTCGAGTCCTACTTCCGGCACCAAAACAGGACAAAACTGTGAGCCGCGCCGCTGGTCGCAATAACATCATCAGCAAGGTATAATAAATCCATGAGCCAGCTATCTATAAAAAACAAGTTCATTAGCACTGTTCGTGCCTATCCCCTAGCGTCATTTTTTATTCTCGCATATCTTGGGTCGTGGATTGGGTGGAGTCCGTGGTGGTTGTCGCAGACAGGTGTCGGGTTGCTACCGTATGAGCTGCCACGTTCTGCGGTTGCCGGCATCAATCAGCTCGGGCTTATTGCGGGGCCGCTGGTTGCAGTGTTTGTTGTTACTCGCATTGCGAGTGGACGCAAAGGAGTAAAGCGACTACAAAAGAGCTTTACGCAGTGGCGAGCGCACCCACTGGCATATATTCTCGCATTCGCGGCAATTCCTCTCGCAATTTGTGCGGCATATTTCCTCTTTGGTGGTGTCGGGATTTCGTCCGACATATCGCCTGCGATTATCACGACGCTGCTCGTCACATTTGTCATATATCTTGTTGGTGGTCCGATACAAGAAGAGGGCGGCTGGCGAGGCTTTGCTCTTCATCGTTTGCAGCAGCGGTATCACCCGCTAGTTGCGGCGGTTATTCTGGGCGTTGTGCATTGTCTATGGCATACACCATTATTCTTTACTTCCGAATGGGACACAGCACGTAGTGGTGTTTCGCAGTTATGGGCGTACCTTGTACTAGTGGTGAGTATGTCGGTCGTGATGTCATGGCTCGTCAACAAGGCGCGCGGCAGTGTGTTTCTTGCTATACTCGCACACAATAGCGTCAACTGGTCGCTCTTTGTTGTTGCGACGCTCAGCGGCGTTGCTGTCGCCAACAACTGGCCTGCTGCACTCGGTCTGACAGTGCTAGCAATCGTGGCGATTGTTGCGACACGTGGGCGACTTGCTTTTGAACAGAGCAATAAGTAATAGCTACGCCATATCTGGTGTATATGCGCTAGATATAGCGTATCTCTGGGATTACTTCTTCTTGCTTACCAATTCTTCATTAAACCTTAACGCCAACTCTACCCACTCCCTCAAGTCCTTTCGCCCCCTCGCTGTCGAGGTCGATATAACCTTTGATCGGACGATCTTTCATGATTGTCGGGCGCGCGTCCTTTCGTTTCAGCGCGTCCTCGTATGCGTCCGCGCCGATACGCACCATGATGTTGTCTGCTTTGCTACCACCAACGCAAACGCACATCTTGTTGTTGACCATAAAGGCAATACCACCATACATCTTGATTTCGTGCGTGTCGGGCAAATGTGTGAGTTCTGTCCGCACCTGGTCGGCGATGGCTTCATTATACATCAGCCCGATCACCAGTGCCATACCGATGAATACGCCGAACGCACTCGCAGTAATGGCGATAGCCGTCTCAGAGTTCTTTCTGGCTTTCTTTTGATATAATGAAACTATGGAAAAGAAAAGGGTAACGCCAGAGGAAAGAAAAACGCCTATTGGTAGGGTTGGATACCTTATCATAAACTCAACAGACAGTAAAGAATCGGCAAAGTTCTGGAGCGCTGTAACCGGCAGAGAGCTGGGTGATGTCTCACCGCCATACATTGATCTACCATCGACTAATAATGAGGATGGGGTAACAATTAGTATCCAACAGGTTCCCGATCAAGAATCTCTCGGGATGCATATTGATATTGTTGTCGATGATATTGACGAGGCTATTCAACAGATAGTCGACCTCGGTGGAAAACTCGTAGAAGAAAGGTCAGAAGGCAACTGGCGCTGGGTAGTTATGCAAGACCCTGATGGAAACAGGTTTTGCCTAGTGACTAACTAGCGACTATAGATAAAGTTGACTTTACTCATAAACAATGCTATAATTTCCATCATGTTAGAACTTATCAAGCGAGGGCTGATCACTTGGAATGAGCAGAAAAATCAGCGCCTCAAGTTACAACAAGCCTACGTCGCCCTAGCGGTCATTAGTCTAGCTATCGGCGGCGGGTTAGTACTGATCAGTAATTCAGCCGCACATCTGGCCGCCTCAATCGCCGGTATCGTCGGCGTGGTATTCTTGGTCAATAGTGTCGCTTGGACAGTGCTGGACGCCATCATTGCACCGCGCTTGCCGCGGCCAGCCAAACCAACCCAAGCGCGCACCACGAAATCCACCCGCACCTCACGTTAAGTTGCTCACCAGCTCCCAACATGCTATTATCAAATCATGAAACGATTTCCATTTGCTAAAACACTCAAAGCACTCTATAAACCATTACCGCGCATGCCCAAGCAGTCGCGCCAAGCAGTCGCCGATAACCTTTGGATTGTCGCCGCACTGTTGGCAGTAGTGGCTGCCTTGTCGCTCAGTTCAGCCCTGTCATTACTGTCACAAGCTGATCATATCTCCCTCTTTGGTGTCGCCATATTTGTACCGAATATCGCCATCATCCGCTTGCAACAGATCATCACACTGATCTTTGCCATCACCGAAATTGTCCTCTTTGGACTAGCCATCTCACCACTACGACAGAAACAAACCCGAGGCTGGCTCTTTGCTACTGCTGGCATCGTCGTTACGTTCTTTGCCACCGTTGTCACCTTTATCCTCAGCTTCTTTACGCACTATTACGACGTTGCTGGCGGAGTCGTCGCTATCGCCCTCGTCGTTGCTATGGGTTATGTACTCAGCGAGATTGAGCCCGAATTTGACTCAGCCAAAGCAGATAAGCCAACAGCCCCTAAGGCTACCGATACACCAGACCAGGCTAAAACGGAAGCTAAAACAAAGGCTAAGAAATAGCCTCGACTTGCCATCATCTTTGCACGACCATGCGAGTATGATACAATAACAACTGTTACTGCGCCGTTTTTAGACGTAGTAATATGCCGCGATAGCTCAGTTGGTAGAGCGCATCCATGGTAAGGATGAGGTCTCGGGTTCAAGCCCCGATCGTGGCTCCAGAATAGCCTTTCAAAAATGACGGTACTCTCTTGCCGTCATTTTGCTATTAATTGACGCGAGACACACCTTAATACCTCAGTTGACTTAACACTTCAGCGACTATGTGCGCTATACTAACTACATGGTCAATGACATCTTGACAAGGTTAACAGAGCTCGCCACGGGCAATGAGGCCTACGCTGAGTTTAATAAGCGTATCGTCAATACCAAGATGCCAGTCATCGGCGTGCGGGTGCCGGATTTGCGGCGGTTAGCACGGGAATTAGCGCCTGATGTGAGTGCGGCGGAAATTGGTACATTGCTGACGGCGCAGAACAAACCATTCGACTACGTGCTGCTGTGCGGGTTGTTGATTACGCACGTTCGGCTCGATGACCAGACGGCGATTGACTTGACTAGGCGATATTTGCCCTGCGTTGATTCGTGGGCGTACATTGATGTGTTCATCGAGAAAAAGCGGCGGTTTGCTGGTGAGCTGTGGTGGAATTTTGCGCTGGAATGCTTGCAGAGTGAAGCCGAATTGACAGTGCGCTACGGCGTGATTTCTTTGATGGCTAATTTCCTAGACGAAACACGTATCGACCAGGTTTTCGCGGCGCTGCGAAACGTCAGGCACAATGGCTATTACGTCAAAATGGCGCTGGCCTGGCTGTATGCGACGGCGGCGGTGCACTTTTTTGAGCTGACACTGGCTGAACTAGAAAACGGACACATCGACGCTTGGACGCGCAACAAAGCTTACCAAAAAATGCGCGAATCGCGGCGCTTCACACCCGAAAAGCAACGTATCATTAGGCAACAAAAAGGAGGACGCCAATGACAAACAAACCAACCATTTCGACGGCAGAAATTACCAAAGCGCTGGACTTTCGGCGCGCCTGCAAGAAATTTGACGCTGATAAAAAGATCACTGACGATGATATGGCGCTAATCCTTGAGGTAATTCGCCTCACACCAACCTCGTACGGCTTTGAGCAATTCGACGTCATCGTTGCCCAAGATCAACAGCTGCGCCAGGATCTGAAAAAATGTGCGCCGATTAACAAGCCGCGCTTTGATGCCAGCCATTTCCTCATCTTTACCGCCAAGACGGCCGAGGCGCTTGATGGCCACATCGATCACATACTCCGCGATGTGAAAAAAATGAATCTAGTCGAGCGCACTGCCTACAAAACATTCTGGAAGCAGTGGGCAAAGAAAGATTTCAAGCTGATGGACGCACCCGATGGACTGCATCAGTGGTCAGCGCACCAAGCGTATATCGCCCTCGGCTTTGCGATGCTGGCGGCGGCGGAGCGGGGGATTGACTCATGTCCGATCGAGGGATTTGCCATTGATCGCACGACAGAGGTGCTCGCAACTTACCAGCTTATTGATCCAGCCAAAGATTTGCCGGTTCTCATGCTGGCACTTGGCTACGCTAGTCGTAGTGACCAGCCACACCCACGTAGCCGCCGGCCGCTTGATGAGGTGGTTCGCTGGTGTTAGTCCGGGAACAAGAGTAATTTTCCGTAGCAGCACCCCTAGCGTTTCCTAATTATCTGTGCTATAATCGGTCAAGATTGTAAATAAACGTAACGAGTAAAGAGATGGCAAAGAAGAATACGAAGCGAAAGTTGATTGGTTTGGTCAGTGATTTGAGCGGCCACCGCACGTACTACACTACGATCAACACTCAAAACCGCACCACAAAAGGTCAGGGTAAGTTGACACTCCGAAAATACGACCCAGTAGCCGGTAAGCACGCAACCTACACCGAGACCAAGAAAAACCTCGGCCGCAACGAAGTCAAGCCGCGTAAGGGCTAATGACATCAAGCGAGAATCACCTCCCTCAGCCGGGGTGATTTTTTATTTGTGGCAAACGACCAAATCAGCAGGCCGGTTTAACTCTCACACACCAATCTACCGCTGCGCCACGATCATATCAAGCAGGGTATTGACATATTCAGCCGAAGCTACCACCGACGACGCGCTGTGCTCACTCACTGCGCCAGTTTTCATAATGCGCCGCTCACGGATCAAGTCAACGATTCGCTCTGCCCGCGCCAGCTCTCCTGTCTCGATATAATATTGCGCCAGCCACAAACTAGCGACCACACTGCTATCTGGATCATCCGCCCGTCGCTTGAACAGACCATCAACTGCCGCCAGTGTTCGTGTCGCCTCGTCAACCAGCTGCTTTGTCCAGTCAGCCTCGCCCTCAACGCCAAACATATAGGCAGCATACACCGCATCCATCGTCACCTTATCAGCACCACGTCCCGCCAGTTGCGTGCTAATATCGTCAGCGCAGGTTCGCCACTGCACCGCATTGGCCGGGTCGTCATGTTGCTGCGCGAGTTCACTCGCTTGCTCCAGCGCCGCGCGCGATAACTGCCAAACGAACGCCGCGTCGTCGTCCGCCGCTGGATTGTCCCAATTATCCGTCAAAAATGTCGCTACCTTGGCGGCCACCGATTGATATAGCTGCCGCGAGCGCTCCACACCAACTCGTGACGTCGCAAATTGACAAAAGATAAATAATACTGCTGCCGCATCCATCAGTCGCATTGGCGGCCGGTCTTGACGCCACGCAGTATCAGTCGCCACCGGCTCACCATCCGTATAATATGCCGGCGCAAAGTAACCATCGGTCTCAAATATCCGCCGGCAAGCTTCGAAAAACATCGCTGCCTCATTGCCATACCCCAGCCGGATTAATGGCCACAGTGCGAACGCCGCGTCGTATAGACGACACCCGCCCGCCGAGTCATCAGTGAGTATCAGTCCGGATTCATCCATGTGAGCCCGCAGGGTTAGCAGGGAATTAACGAAAGTCTGGCGGTGGGCTGGTGGCAATTTCTGTGCCGTACGAAAACCAGGACTCAGCCACTTGTGCCAAAAGTCCGTCGTCCGCGCCAAGCTCCGTACCAGCCCGACACTGCGCGTCTTTTCGTGTAGCCCCAACGCTTCCTTGATCGACGTCCCGGCTACCAACCAGTAGGTGCAGCGATCCGACGCTAGCGCCGCCAGCCGCAGCGAGCAGCCCAGCACCGAGTCAGTCATGCCATATTCATGCGGACAGCCCGCCAGCTCACCGTCCTCCGCATCACGCCACGCTCCATCCAGCCCAGCGCCAAATCGCCCGACCGTCCACCGATCAAAATCACGCCCATCAAATGTCCGCAGGCCAACGGCAAATGCCCGCCGCCCGCGATAATGAAGTAGCGCCCGCGAAGCCTCGACATACTGCGCCGTATCAATTACTTGACCGTCATCGTATAGCCGAAACGCCTGATGCAAAAACAACCTCACCTGGCGTGTCTCAGTCCGCAGATTGACCACGTGAATATTACGACCAAATACATTGACCTTGCTATCAACGAAATCATCGCACTCCAGCACCAATCCCAATCGCTCATGCTTGAGCACCGTATGCGCCACCAGCGCTCCCTGAGGCAGTCGCATCGTCAGCCGCCACGCGCCATCATCAATCCACGAAAACTCGCCGTCCACCCACACGCCGATCCGATGCACGGCTCGATGGTTCTGAACTTCGCGGCCAACGTGCGGGAACGACAGTGAACTCACTCGACCAAACTGATCAAGTTCAACCGCCAACCTGCCGTTTGCGAGAAGCACTATCAAAACCTCTCATACCGATGCGCACTTAGCCGCCAGCGCACATCGCGAATTGCGTTAACATAATAGAGGAAGGCCTCGTACGGCGAATCATACGGACTGAAATAGGCGTGGACGTCGCCGTCAGTAAACCACTTGGTACACATATAATAGAAATGATCAGACGACTGCAACCGCCGCCAATCGGCGATCAGCTGCTCATCACCACTCCTCAGTACGTCGGCCTCCAGCTCGTACAGATACCGCAGCGCCTCCTTCTGCAAGTCATTGCCATTCCACGCTGTCAAATCGCGCTCACTATCTGCCCAAGTCACCGTCTCTGGCATGCTGATGTCACCAACCGGCTGATGCGCCGCCAGCGCTTCAGACACCGTATAAAACGTATTACCACTAACCTCGAGCCACGAGGCAACAAATTGATCAAAAAAGCTAAAAATACCGCTATCCGACCACTGGTGCTCGCCAAAGGTTTCATAATCCATGAACAAATTAACCAGCGGCGCTTCGGCTGTCGCCTCCATCAGCCACGTCCGATATTTTTCTGCCGTCAGTGGCCAACCCGCCCACGACCGATTGCTAAACCGAAAGGCGATATCGTCACTCAGGCGATAATTCTTGAGCAGCAGCCCAATCCTGTCCGTACCGACCGGCCGATACACATAATTCGGACTGCGCCACTCTAGCACGTCATCCCAACCTTCGGCCAGCACGCCGCTAAAACCAGCGTTCTCCGCCCACTTAGCGAGGTCGTTGTTATACGCTAGCTCAGTATTTGCGAGCACCCTGGTCTCGACGCCAAACAGCTGGCGCAACTTCTGCCGGTGTCGGTGAATTTGCTCCTCAAACTCGGGTCGCGAATAAAAGAACGCCAGGCTGTGATAATACGGGCTTGATACCAATTCGACCTTGCCGGTGGCAACCAGCCGCTTAAAGCTCTCGATCACCGCTGGGTTAAAGCGCTCCGCTTGCTCGAGGAACACACCGCTGATGCTTAGCGACAGCTTGAAATCGCGATGCCGCCTGAGCAGTTCCTCTAGTAGAGCATTCATCCGTAGATATGACTTCTCGGCAACTTTATGAAAAATTAACTCGTTGTTTTGGGCTGGATCATTCGTCTCGAAATAATCATGCCGCGTCGCCACATCAAAAATACTATACCGCCGCACCCGCCATGGCTGATGTACATGGAGATAGAGAGTAATACCCCGGCTCATGCCCACCTCCTTTCGGCCGACGCTTGATATAGCGCGACGCACCGCTCCGCAGCATCCCGCCACGATAGCCGAGCGTATTCATCCTTGACATTACGCTTTAATGCCGATTGCAGGCCTGGCGAGCGCGCAATATTGACGATCTCGTCCGCCAGCTTATCAACATCCCAGTAGTCAAACCGCATGATGTTATGGAGTACCTCGCCAACACCCGACTGCTTACTGATGAGCAGCGCCGTATCGTGATGCGCCGCTTCCAGTGCCGTCAGCCCAAACGGTTCTGACACCGAACTCATGATGAATATATCGATCAGATAGTAGGCATCGCGCCACTGCTTGCCGCGAACAAAACCAGTGAAAATCACCCGGTCGCTCACGCCTAGCCGCGCGGCCAGCGCCACCAATTCATCCCGCTGCTCACCATCGCCCGATAGCAAAAATGCGATCTTGTCGTAGCGCTCTAGCGCTCTGGCCGCTGCCCTTACAAAATAGGTCAGCCCTTTCTGTACCGTCAGCCGTGTCAACGCACCAACGATGGTATAGCCGTCAGTCTTGAGATCTTCGAGGTATTTATATGTCGCTGTGTCGTACTCATGTGGCGGCAGGTCAGCCAGGTCGATCGCATTATATACCACCTCAACTTTATCTGGCGGGATGTGATAATTCTTAACGATCATATCCTTAGTGATATGGCTAACCGCGATAATTCGATCCGCCATCATCAGCCCTTGTTGCTCAATCTCATGCACCAAGGGATTGCCCGAATGCTCGCCCGAGCGGTCAAACTCAGTGGCATGCACGTGAACGATCAGCGGTGCACCCGACACTTCCTTAGCGATCACGCCGGCCTCCATCGTCAGCCAGTCATGGGCGTGGATGGCATCTGGTGGATACATCCGAGCAAACTGCCTAACAAACTTACCGTAGCGGCGCTGCAGCTGGCGCATCGATCCGAGACCATGCTCATCTTTATCCAGCTCTATAGATTCCGGTGTTATCCCATGATCATACGCCCCGAGATTATGATAACCCGGCGGCAGCGGTGAAGCTGCATGGATATTCATATGAGTGATATCTGGATGCTCTGCCGAGTAGGGCACGACAAAATCAATATCAATACCATGTGCTGCCAATGCCTTTGACATCTGATAACACGCCACACCGAGGCCGCCACAATTGTGTGGAGGAAGCTCCCACCCTAGCATCAAAATTCTCATCTTACTCCCAGTATAGACCGCTGCTTATGCTTTTTCAAGCGCATCTGATGATTTTTTTCACAATACAAGGCGCTATTTTCACAAGAGACGAACTCGCATAGTATCATTAAACTACATCAGGCCATTAAAAAACGGCTTTCGTCAAGCCGTTACATTACACATTGTGGCAGGGGCAGTAGGAGTCGAACCTACCTCTGCGGTTTTGGAGACCGCCATTCTAGCCGATGAACTATGCCCCTATATTCCGCTG
>CAUVPF010000009.1:0-13265 GCA_963553645.1 uncultured Candidatus Saccharibacteria bacterium
TGAACGATTCGATACAGCTGCCGCTCAAGAATAATCCTAATTTTGTGAAAGAATTTTCTACCGTCATCCCTGTTGATGAGGATGCGCTTACAAAGGCTAGCTCAGAGAAGAAAGACAAATCTCGTATGCAGAAGGTGATGAAGCTGGCGCGTGAAGCATACGCAGCGAAAGAGGAAGAAATTGGCGACGAAAACTTGCGTGGTGTTGAGCGGGAAGTCTACATGGCAGTGCTCGATACCTTGTGGATGCAGCACCTGGAAAACATGCAACACCTGCGTGAAGGAATCCACTGGCGCAGTGTTGGTCAGCGTGATCCATTGGTTGAATATCGGTCAGAGTCACAAAAATTGTTCACGAGTTTGCAGAACAATTTGCGAGACGAAGTCTTGAGTACCATCTTCCGTGTGCGTAAGGCTGACGCCACAGTGCAACAATCACAGGATGATGAGTATGACACTGAGCTGACTCGACTTGCTGAAACTGCCGTCGAGAAGGGCGTTAACGAGATAACATCTGGCGAAAAGAATCGTGACGATGATTTCTCAGTCAAAAAGGCAAAGACTGCTTCTGAGTCAAATCGCGCCAAGAACCAAGCACGCAAGAAGAAAAAAGCGCAGCGCCAAAACCGCAAAAAGAATCGCAAATAAATCTAAAACCGGTGGGCAGAGAGCGACAGACAGATGAAACATACGGTCAAAGAAATAAAATTGAAAAACGGTGCGAAAGGCCTGTTTATTGACGTGCCGGACGCGACAGTGATGAGCTTTCAGGTGCAGTTTCGGGCGGGCAACCGCTACGTCCGCGACAAGGATATCTACGAGACGGCGCACATCATGGAGCACATGGCATTCGGGGCGAATGAGAAGTTTCGTTCGGAGCATGCATATGAGCAGGAGTTTACCAAGAATGGTGCGTACCATAATGCGTTCACCTCTGATTATTCAATGGTATACGAGGCGGCCTGCGCGGATTTTGAATGGGATCGGATTTTGGAATTGCAGCGGCTGGCGATTACCACACCACGCTTTAACGCTGAAGAACTAGAGGCTGAAAAGGGCAATGTTCGGAGTGAGCTGACCGGCTATCTCAATAACCATAACCGCGTGATGTGGCCGCGGGTACAGCAGGCACTGGGTGAGGATATTTTGACGTATAATCAGCGGTTGAAAACGATTGACGCGATTACCCTAAAGGATATCAAGGAGCATCATCGGCGGACGCATACGCTCAATAATATGCGGTTTGTGGTGGCTGGTAAGTTGACTGGGCGGATGGCGACGATTCGTGAATCGCTGGAGCAGTGGCAGCTAGAGCCGGGCGAGCGGTTTACCATTCCGCACGATAAACTGTCGAGTGCTGCACCGATTTTTATCCGTCGCAAGGAGGCCTCGAATCTGACATTTGGCTGGTCGATGAATCTGCCGCGTGAGCTGAGCGATGAGGATTCTGATGCTATGGGTTGCTTGGATCATATTTTAACCGGGACGATGAGTTCGCGGATTTTTGGGGCGGCGCGCAAGAAAGGGTTGGCGTATGGTGTGTTTAGCGATACTTCGGTCGGGTTTCATGATTCGGCCTGGGACTTTGGCGGTCAGGTCAATCTCGAGACGGCAGAGGCGCTGTTCGATATCATTGTGCGCGAACTGCGTCGGGTGCTGAACGGGACGATCACCTCGGAGGATATCGAGAATGCCAAATCGTATGCGCTGGGTCGCTATCAGATGGGGGCGCAGACGGTGGCCCAAATCAGTAATTTTTATACCGGGCGTTATTTTGCTGATGATTTCGTCAAGGATTATGAGGGTGTGCCGACGGCGATTTTGGCAGTGACTGCTGATCAAATTGTTCGGGTGGCACGAGAGTTTTTTGCAGCAAATACTTGGGTGCTTGCTGGTGTGAGTAGCGGTGATAAAGAACTGCTCGGGCGATTGCAGGAGAAGCTTGAAGGGTTGTTTTAGGCGGGATCTTCCTGCTTATGCTTGAGAAAGATAACCCTTGTATATTACCATTACTATGGGGTTATTCAGTTGGACTGAGGTGATTGGACTGTCTTTGGAATGACCGGTTTATTTAGTCGCAATGCGAGAGGAGCAGAACATGTGTGAACATAATCTAGTAGGGACCGACCTTGATCCAGCAATATCGGAGCAGGAGCGAGCGAGATTGCTTGATCAAATGGCTGCTGATCAGGCGCGCAGTGATGCAGTTGCCGACCAAATACAGGATGCTCTTAGAAATCATGAGATACTAGAGGGTCAGGATGTCTTGCCGCTCGTAGGTACGATGTATCGTGCAGTACGTGATCTGCGTACGAGTATTATAGATGGACGGCAACCTGTCGATCCCTCTCATGGTTGGATTGAGGTATCAATGCCCCTTAAAAATACTGATGAGTACAGACGAATGGGTGTGCAGCACATGGAGCATGCGATTTTTCTTTTGAAAATATGTGAAGAAAAGAATATTGAGAGAAGTTCATTGGACACAGAGGGTGAAGAGAGCTGCGTTGAGGACTATATGATGAGGCAAATCCAGCCACATATAGACTCTGGACTTCTTCCTAGAGATATCACTATCACGGCACATCCAATCAGACGGGATACTGATGGCGGCTATGACCCACTCCCAATGCTTCCGTATGGCTCAGTAATTTTTAGGGCTAACGTATATCCACGACAAATTGATGAAGGAGTTAAGGAGGAGGCTGTTAATGATGTAGCGCTGCGAGGGATAGGCGAACACGCGATTCGGAGTGATGCTTCGCAGCATAGTACCGCTGATTCTGAAGAGTTAACTCCAGAGAACGATGAGGTTATTTTACGGCCAGATGACCTCGCTATATTGCATTGGTGCTCCAAAATTGCTGAGTTTGCACGAGTTGTACGCCAGCGCGCCCTGGAGGATCGGCAGAACGGGGATGGAATATACCCTAGTGTTGCCAGCCAAGAACGGGCTATATTTGTTAATCAAAACAGCGATGACAAAAACCCAACAGTTCCATCCCGGTTCCCGCGCAGGCCTTTGCTACGCTATGATTTTGTGCCGCAGGTTACTGGTGACTATATCGTCGACTTTATCCGAGACGATCTTTTGCATCGCCTTCAACCCCATATAGATTCCGGATTAATCCCCCCAGTTGCTGTTAACGTGGAGCTATGTCGGCATAAAGCGGAATCGTATGTGGTTGCCCGAGTTAGTTTTGATGCTCTTAGTAAAGAGTGGGGCAAGAAGCTGTAGGAGAGATGTAGCCAATCCAGCGCTAGATGTTCCAATATCTCGAAGTTCTTGATGGTATAATAGAAACTATGAGGATCATCATCGCTGGCTATGGCCTTGAGGGTATATCGAGTTTGAGATATTTCCAGCAGGTTTTTCCTGATGCTGAATTTGTGATTGCTGACCAGAAAGCGGTTGAGAATGCGCCAGATGGCGTGGCGGTGCGGACTGGTGAGTCGGTGTTCGCCGAGCAGCTGCAGGATGCCGATATGGTGGTGCGAGCACCGGGTGTGCCGCCGCGACTGCTCAAAACGTCGGGCAAAATATGGTCGGCGACCAATGAGTTTTTCGACAAATGTCCAGCACCGATTATTGGCGTGACGGGGACGAAAGGCAAGGGTACGACCTGTAGTCTGATCGCGGCGATCTTGCGGGCGGCCGGTCAGACGGTGCATCTGGTTGGGAACATCGGTGTGCCGGCACTGGACGCGCTACCAAATATCGCAAAGGACGATTTCGTTGTGTACGAGCTATCGAGTTTCCAGCTGTGGGATCTCGAGAAATCGCCAACTATTGCCGTGGTATTGATGATCGAGCCGGATCATTTGGAGGTACATACGGATTTTGCCGAGTACCTTAATGCCAAGAAAAATATTCATCGCCACCAACAGGATGGTGTATGTTTATATCATCCAACGAATAAATACTCACGGGAGGTAGCCACCGCGCCGCTTGATAGGCCACTGTATGGGTGTGACTGTGAGACATGTAGTGAATACTGCGGGGATGATGAGTTAAATTTCGCGTACCGCTATGCTGTCCCTGACGAGGATCAGGTGTATGTCCGGGATGGCTACTTCTGTGTGCAAGATCGGCGGATTTGTCGTATCGATCATTTGCGACTGGCGGGTGCGCATAACCTCGAGAATGCCTGTGCGGCGATGAGCGCAGTGACGGAATTGCCGATTACAGTGACCGACGAGCAGTACGCGGCTGGGTTAGAGAGCTTCACAGGATTGCCGCATCGATTAAAATTCGTTACTGAGAAAAACGGCGTGAAGTATTACGATGACAGTATCGCTACCACGCCGGGTAGTGCCATTGCAGCGCTGCGGGCGTTTGAAGCGCCGAAAGTGCTGATCGTCGGCGGATACGACAAGGGGGCGGATTATGATGAAATGGCCACGGAGATTGCCAAACAAACGGTGCGGGCGGTGATCATTATCGGGGCGAATGCGGCGAAGATTGAGCAGTCACTGCGTCAAGCATCGGTCGCGGCGACGATAGTAGTGCTCGGCCAGACAACGATGATGGATGTCGTCACCCGAGCCAGTCAATTATCTCGCCCGGGCGATGTTGTCATCCTCAGTCCAGCGGCTGCTAGCTTTGGGATGTTCAAGAATTACGTCGACCGTGGCGAGCAGTTTGTGGCGGCGGTGGAGAAGTTGTAGGTGCTTCGACAGTATTTTGTCATTACACTACATGCGATTCTCACACTGGCGGCATACACTGCCTGGTCGTGGCTCGACTATAGAATACTCATAGTTTTAGCGGTGCTGCATGTTATAATGCTTGAGATTTTACAGGGGTGTCCACTGTCGCACATACAATTTTCCGGAGATAAAGAGCAGCGATTTTATGAGTGGTGGCTGGCGAAATTAGGGGTAAAAATGTCCTCACGATGTCGAGAGAAGATGAGGATATTTATGCGCTATGGGTTGCCGGTACTCATTATTATTTTGGCAGTTATGCTGCAGGTGGTACTGGAAATACGGGTATGGATCACGCTATAGTGTCTTGATATACCTCAGGCCTCAACACCCCAATATACGGTAGATTCCGGTATTGCTGGCGGAAGTCTAGGCCGTAGCCGACGACGAATTCGTTAGGGACGGACAGGCCGACGTAATCGGCGGTAACGTTGGCGATACGCCGTTCGGGTTTATCGAGTAGTGAGCAGACTTTGACTGAGGCGGCACCGCGACCGGCGAATAATTCCAGCAATTTTTCCAACGTTCGGCCGGTATCGACGATGTCTTCGACCAACAAAACATGTCGCCCAGTAACGTCGCTATCAATGTCTTTGAGAATGGTGACCGCGCCGGATGATTCAGTCGCGTCGCCGTAACTGGAGACGTCAATGAAATCGATTTCCATATAGCAATCCATGGCGCGCACCAGATCGATCATGAATGGTGCTGCACCGCGCAGGACGCCGATGACCAGCGGATTCTTGTCGCGGTATTCGCTGGTCAGCTCTCGGCCCAGCCGCGCCACAGTATCATTAATTTGTTCAGTAGTTACGAGGATGGTAGCGATATCTTGATGCATAGGGGTAGTATAGCATGTTTTGTGTTGAAAGAAGGGGTGATTATGGATATGCTTGCGAAAGGCTGGAGCTAAGGATATACTGGCGGGAAAGATGAAGCGGAGTTTATTGTGGAGAAAATAGAAGCTGACGGGTGGAGGTTTAGTGATATTCAGGCCCTAAAGAGCCATCTGGTAGGTATATTAGATGGGGTAGACCAAGAATTACTAGATAATATACAGTGTATTGATAGCCCTAGTCAACTTGGGATAGTTATTGCAGCAGTTAAAGACTGCCTGGAAGAAAGACGAGGGCGTATTGAAGAGTACAAGGAATTTATAACAGAGATACAAGAGAGAATTATACCCTATTTATCGTGGGTAATCTATGCAGAGGATGAGATTAATAAAATGGTCAAAGAACGCAGGGCATTCTTAAAGACCAATAAAATAATAGGCCAATACTTGTCCGATCTTCGTAATGCGCAGACTATTGAGAAGTAGTCTTATGTTTAGCTGAGAAAATGTACATTAATATCTGCTAAAATATATCCATGCAACCACTCAAAAAACGCATCCAAACCCTGCAGTCAGAAGTAGAACAGGCCAAGGCGGCGCTGGATTTTGCGGCGCTGGAGCAAGAGCTGGCGGCGCTGGATGAGCGGCTTAATCAGCCGGAGATTTGGCATAATCCGGACGAGGCGCAGGCGCTGGCCAAAAAGGCGGCTAGCTTGCGCCAGACAGTTGAGCCGTGGCAGACGCTCGGGGTGCAACTGGCGGATATCGCTGAGTTAATGGAGCTGGGCGACGATGATCTGCTGCCAGAGTTTGAGGCGCAGGTGGCGGCGCTGGAGCAGGAGTTTACCCAGCGCAAGACCGATCTACTGTTCAGCGGCCCGTATGACAACCGCGAGGCGGTGGTGCGGATTTCGGCCGGTGTAGGCGGGCTGGATGCTCAGGATTTCGCGGCTATGCTGGAGCGGATGTATCTGCGCTGGGCGGAGAAGTCGGGGATGAAAGCTGACACGCTGGAGCGCTCGACCAATGATGACGCGGGGATAAAGACGGCGGTGCTAGAGATTTCTGGGCCGTTTGCGTATGGTAAATTGCGCTCAGAAAATGGCGTGCATCGGCTGGTGCGCCTCAGTCCGTTTAATGCTGATAATTTGCGCCAGACTAGCTTTGCACTGGTGGAGGTGCTGCCAAAGATTGATACGCCAGATGAGATTGCGATTGACCCGAATGATCTGAGGATCGATGTGTATCGTTCGGGCGGTAAGGGTGGCCAGGGTGTGAATACCACTGACTCGGCGGTGCGGGTGACGCACGTACCGACGGGCATTACCGTGGCGATTCAGAACGAGCGCTCGCAGATCCAGAATAAAGAAACGGCGCTGAAAATCTTGCGCTCCAAGTTACTGGCGATGAAGCTGGAGCAGCACGCCGAAACACTGTCTGATCTCAGGGCCGGCGAGTCAGCCAACTGGGGTAGCCAGATTAGAAACTACGTGTTGCATCCGTATACGCTGGTCAAGGATACTCGCACCAAGCACGAGAATCGCAATGCCCAGGGCGTGCTAGATGGCGATATTGATGAGTTTATGATGGCTTATTTGCGTGAGTCGCGCGGCTGACGGAAGGGGTTCTCTAGTGCCTATTCGCACCATCCCAAAAAATCTGCTATACTAATGGAAATGATTTTGTTAGATAGGGTTACCAAAACATATGGCAAGGATAACAAGCCGGCCTTGAACAGAGTTAGTGTTCATGTCAAGCCAGGCGAGTTTGTGATTTTGGTCGGGACATCCGGTGCGGGGAAGTCGACGCTGCTCAAGCTGCTGACCCGCGAGGAAAAGCCGACTGGTGGCAAGATTGTCGTTGGTGGGATTGATTACGACACGCTAAAGGACAAGCATATCCCACTACTCCGCCGCAAGATTGGCGTGGTGTTTCAGGATTTCAAGCTGCTGCCGAATCGGACGGTGTTTGAGAATGTGGCGTTTGCACTGGAGATTGCCGGCATGACTAATCGTGAGATCAAATCAACGGTGCCAAAGGTGATTGAGCTGGTGGGGTTGAAAGGCAAGGAAAAGAATTTCCCAAACCAGTTGTCTGGTGGTGAGCGCCAACGGGTGGCGATTGCTCGGGCGGTGGTTCGGCAGCCAAAGATCTTGATCGCTGACGAGCCGACCGGTAACCTCGACCCCAAGCACAGCTGGGATATTGTGCGCTTGCTGGAAAAAATTAACAAATACGGCACCACGGTGCTGCTGACGACGCATAATGTTGATATTGTGAACAAGCTCAAACGCCGGGTGATCACCATCGATCACGGTAAAATTACGTCTGATCAAGCCAAGGGGAGTTACAAGCAATGACCGATATTTCACGTAAAGCCGCTGCCAAGGCGCGCGTCGATCCTAAAGTCCTCAAGCGCACGCGACAACGCCGCCGCCGGGTGCTGACGTTCTGGCGGATGTGCCGGTATGGTATCAATAACTTTAGCCGCAATACTTGGTTGACAATTGCGGCGACTGCGGTGATGGCGGTGACGCTGCTGATCATCGCTCTCACTATGGCCGCCCGCCAAGTGCTGGTTGACTCGGTGGATACGATTTCGCGCAGGGCCGATATGTCGATTTTCCTCAAAGGCTCGACCGAGCAAAAGGTGATTGACGAGCTGACATCGCGCCTGAGCAAGCTGCACAATGTCGAAAAGGTGACGTATATCTCGGCAGAGCAGGCGCGTCAGGAGCAAATCGAGAAGTATAAGAATGATCCAGCGACTCTCGAGGCGATCAAAGAGTCAAGCAACGAAATGCCAGTATCGCTTCGAGCCTCGCTCAGGGATTTGAACGATCAGCGAGCGTTGGTTGAGTTTACGAAGAATGATGAGCTGTATAAAAAGCATAAAGACCCGACCAAAGAGCCGTCATTCATCGGCGATCGGCGTGAGGCGATCAACGCCATCGGTGACTGGGTACGGTTTGCCAGTATCGCCGGCTCGATCGCTACGGTGGTGTTTGTGGTGATTTCGTCGCTGGTGGTGTTTAACACGATCAGGATGGCAATTTTTAACCGTAAAGATGAGATCCAGATGATGAAACTGATCGGCGCTGATCGCGGATTTATTCGCGGGCCATTTATCGTCGAGGCGGTTATGTATGGATTTATCGCGGCACTGGTGGCCTCAGGAGTTGGGTATCTGTTGCTATTCTCGGCACATGACAAGCTGGCGGTGCGGCTGCCAATGGATAATTTGATGAATATTAGCACCACGTATGCTGGACTAGTGGTGTTAGCAATGATTATGATTGGTGCGCTGATTGGCATTGTCTCGTCATTGATCGCAACGCGGAAGTACTTAAAATTATAAGTTATTTCGCCGCTGACTCCTGAAGATTTACTGAGCCAAGACGCTTGACGCTCATATGTCGCTTGTGCTAAAATAAAAAGCAATGAAGATACGGTCCACCACACCAGTTTCGACATCACGAGCCACACGGGCAGCCCTCGTGGCGGTTAGTGTTGTTGTTTTGGGCGCCGGCGTATTCCAGCTCGGCCCACACGTATTCGCGCGTGACTATGACGCGGAGATTGATGCTCTCAACCGACAGGCGCAGCAGGCGCAGAACGAGGCTGATCGCCTCGGGACGATGGCAGCGACGTTGGAGGAGGAGCTGGGGCGCATCAATGCACAGATTGATTCGATCCGAGCGGAAATTGCCAAGAGCCAGCAAAAGCACGACACGCTGGTTGCAGAAATTGCTAAGAACAAGCTGGCGATTGAAAAAAACCGCAAGGTCATGGGTAAAATCTTGTCGGATATTTATCTTGATGATCAGATTTCACCACTCGAGATGCTGGCTAGTTCCAAGTCAATCGGTGATTATGTCGATAAGCAGGAGCAGCGCAGTAGTCTACGGCTGTCGCTGAATGACAAGATCAAGGAAATCAAGGCGCTGCAGGCCAAATTAGAAGAGAATAAAAAGTCAGTTGAGAATGTACTCAGGGACCAGAAGGCTCAGCAATCACAACTGGCGTCCAAGCAGGCAGAGCAGGCCAAGTTAGTTAACGACACCAAGAACGACCAGAATGCCTACGCGGCTCTTGCGACGCAGCGAAATAACCAGGCGGCGAAACTGCGCGAAGAGCAGGCGGCGGCTAACCGGCGAGCACTTGGTGGCGTATCAATCCCGGGGGGTATTCCGGGTGGTGGTGGCTATCCAGGAGTCTGGGCAAATGCACCGTTGGATGCGTACGTTGACCCATGGGGATTGTATACGCGTGAGTGTGTGAGCTATGTGGCGTGGAAGATTCACAGTACCGGTCGGTTTGTGCCGCATTTTGGTGGTGCGGGTAATGCTAACCAGTGGCCATCGACAACGGCACGATATGGTATTTCGAATGGTTCAACACCAAAGGTCGGGTCAGCAGCAGTTATGAATGTTGGCTATTATGGCCATGTGATGTACGTTGAGTCAGTCAATGGCAATGGTACGATTACGGTCAGTGATTATAACTTAGCATGGGACGGGCTGTATCGGAAATATACGCGGTTAGCCTCAGGCTTAACATACATATACTTTTAGTAGCATGACAAATGAACAAGACCCTCGCATCAGCGGGGGTTTTTGTGTACAATAGATATATGACAGAGCAACGGAGGGTAGGAACGCGGGCTCGCTTGTTTTTGGGCGGGCTGCTGATCGCGATTGTGAGTTTTGTGGCCGGGGCGCGGTCGGATGTAATTATGGCGCAGGTCGGGTCATTATTTGGCCTCAGAACAGCGACAGGGTCGTTAGACGTATCGGCGGTACAGAGCGTATATCGTGAGCTCAAGGCTCACTATGATGGTAACTTGGATGAGCAGGCGCTTGCTCGCGGGGCAGCGCGCGGCATGGTGGCGGCGACGGATGATCCACATACAGCGTATATGGATCCA
Organism: uncultured Candidatus Saccharibacteria bacterium; assembly: GCA_963553645.1. GTDB lineage: Bacteria > Patescibacteriota > Saccharimonadia > Saccharimonadales > Saccharimonadaceae > Nanosynbacter. The sequence goes on from CAUVPF010000009.1 coordinate 10,469, forward strand.
GATGAAGCTAAAGAGTTTGAGAAGAGCTTATCGGGCAATATTGGTGGTGGCATCGGGGCGGAAATTGCTAAGAAACATAATGTCCCAACGATCATTCGACCGCTCAAGAATAGTCCAGCTGAAAAGGCGGGTATCAAAGCCGGTGATACCATTGTCAAGGTTAATGACACGGTGGTGACTGATATGCCGGTTGATCAAGTGGTGCAGCGCATTCGTGGCGATGTTGGCACAACGGTCAAGCTGGTACTGTCGCGTGGTGGCGAGCGTAAAGAAGTAACGGTGACACGCGAGGAGGTTGTCGCGCCGGCTGCCGAGTGGAAGATCGACGGTGAGATCGGTATTTTGACGGTGAGCCGTTTCAATGACGATACCGGCAAGCAAGCGCGCCAAGCCGCCGAGGAATTCCGTTCGGCAGGTGTCAAGAAAGTCCTCCTTGACCTCAGAGGAAATCCTGGCGGTACGGTGGCGGCCGCACAGGCGTTAGCGGGGTTGTGGCTCAATCATGAGGTGGTAATGACCCAACGGCGCGGTGAGCAGGTTATCTCGACCGAGAAATCAACCGGCCAGCCGCTTCTTGGTGATATCAAGACGGTTGTGTTGATTAACGGTGGTAGTGCCAGTGCCAGCGAGATCGTGGCGGGGGCGCTCAAGGATCATGGCAAGGCGACGCTGGTTGGTGAAAAAACCTATGGCAAGGGTAGCGTACAGCGGCCGATTAATCTCGCGGATGGCTCAATTTTGAAAGTGACCGAGGCGCGCTGGTATACACCGCATGGCAAGAATATTGATAAGTCGGGCATTGAGCCAGATATTAAGGTCGAGATGACGGCTGAGGCGGCAGATAGCGGACGTGATCCACAGTTAGAAAAAGCAAAGAATGTATAGGCTCAGAAAGGGAGGGTAAGGATATGCAACACAGGAAAAAAATACTATTAGTCGAAGATGATACAGCGCTGGCGGCAGTATATCGGTCGCGGTTAGAACTGGAAGGCTTTGAGATCCGTGAGGTTCATAATGGTGAGGATGCGCTATCGGCAACAGTGGCGTTTCGACCGGATTTGATTGTGCTGGATGCCATGATGCCGAAAATTAGCGGCTTTGACGTGCTCGATATTCTACGCAATACGCCAGAAACAACCAATGTGCGGGTGATTATGCTAACAGCGCTGAGTCAACAGAAGGATCGAGAGCGGGCAGAGGCGCTCGGGGTGGATGAATATCTCGTCAAGTCGCAGGTAGTGATCGGCGATGTGGTAGCACGAGTAAAGCATCATTTGGGAATGTCGTAGTGGTTATTTGTGGGCGACCTAGTTTCCAAAATGACGGATGATTGCTACAATAGAGCCATGAATCGAAAGCATATTATCATCACAAGTATTATTACCGCTGTCGTTGTTGGTGGCATAGCAGGGGCCGCGTGGCTACTTCGCCCGCAAGCTCCAGCCAGTGAATCAGCAGCACATCAGGGTGCTTCACAGCAATCTCCTGCTCAATCTCAGTCGGGTACCTCAAAAACTCCAACAACCCCGACACCGAAGCAGTCATCTGGCTCGGCACAACCAGCAAACCCAGCCGTCGGTCGTTACGCTGACTATGTCGACGGCAATACCCTGGAACATGCCTACAGGAAAACAATTCTATTTTTCCACGCTTCGTGGTGTGGCGAGTGTCAAGCCTTTGATAAGGTTCTGCGCCAGGGTCCGATCCCGGCTGGTGTGCAGATTTTGAAGGTTGATTATGACAGTCGTCAGGATCTCCGTCAAAAATACGGCGTGAGGATGCAGAGTACCTTTGTTGAGCTTGACGACGACGATGATGACGATAACGACCATGATATCTGGGTTGGCTACGGTAAAGAAAAGTCAATCAACGCTATTTTGAGAAATCTGTAGACCGCGTATTCTACGCACAGCTAACCTACGCTACCTCTCAGTGTCGCTCACGACTAGTTTGTCATAATTGATACTATGGAATTGCTATCAAAGATTACCAAAGATATGTTAGCGGTGCTGCACCGACCAGTTTCCTCGACAGAGACAAGAGAGTATCGGCGGCGCACAGGGATTTCACGTTGGTCGCTGGGGTTTGATAAGTCACCAGCCGATATGGCAGTGTTGGCGGTTGTGTGGGTCGTCTTTTGCATTGGACTTGCTGTCCTGATGTCACTGGTGCCACACTGGTTTATCTTGGTGGTGATAATTAGCATATTAGCCACCACGTCAATAATTATCTTTTTCCGCGCCTCAGGGCGAGCGATACGTCGACATGTACGAATGGCTGATTTTGCATCTCGCTGTGGATTGGCATATGATCCAATCGGTAAAACTGGTGCAATTGGTACGGGACTGGTGTTTGATGTTGGCTATTCGCGGCATTATCGCGGCGTGTTGTCGTACGAACACGACGGGCGACGACTACTGGAAGTTGGTCGTTACGAGTATACGGTTGGTAGTGGCAAGCAGCGGCGGACATACACCTGGCACTATGCTGGAGTACGTCTGCCTCGTAAGGTGCCGCATCTAGTACTGGACTCGAAAGCCAATGATAGCACCCTGATGGACAGGGCGCTGATTAGTAATCTGCCGGTAGTGATTTCAAATAGTCAGCGTATCAGTCTGGAGGGCGATTTTGATAAGTACTTCACGCTATACGCGCCAAAGCAGTATGATGTCGATGTACGCTATGTGCTAACGCCGGATGTTATGGCAGCGCTGGTTGACAAATCATCTCAATTTGATGTTGAGCTGGTAGACGATATGGTATTTTTCTATACTCTGCAGAATGAGATGTCTGATGA
>CAUVPF010000010.1:0-12073 GCA_963553645.1 uncultured Candidatus Saccharibacteria bacterium
GGCTGAATTTGACATGAGGGAGCATTATGACGATGCCGCCGAACACCAGCGAGCTAGCGCCGTCGCTATCCCAGCTTAAGGTGGCGATTGGCGGGATTCAGAAGCTGTCGCTGGTGGACTATCCCGGGCACGTGGCGGCAGCGCTGTTTCTCTCTGGCTGTAATATGCGCTGCGGCTACTGTCACAATCCTGAGTTGGTATTGCCCGAACGCTTAGCGCCCAGCATCCCAGTCGAGGAGGCGATGATATTCTTAAAATCACGTGTTGGTAAGTTGGATGGCGTGGTGATTTCTGGTGGAGAGCCGACAGTCAACGAGGATTTGCCGGTGCTGTGTCGGATGATCAAGCAGCTCGGTTTTGATGTCAAGCTGGATACTAACGGCACGCATCCGGATATAGTGCGCGGTATGGTCAAGGAGGGGACGATTGATTTTATCGCCATGGACGTCAAGGGGCCGCTGGAAAAATACGTGGAGATTGCGGCGCGGCCGATTGATCTCGCGGCCATCAAAGACAATGTGCGGCTGATGATTGACTCAGGGATTGGCCATGAGTTTCGGACGACCATCGTTCGCGAGCAGCTGGAGGTAGTGGATTTTGAAAAGATTGGTGAGCTAGTCAAAGGCGCCAAGCGATTTGCCTTGCAGCATTTTCGCACCGGTACCACCATTAGCCCGAAATTTGCCAACTACCACACCTTTACTGACGAAGAGTTTAGAGCTGCCCAAAAAATAATGGAAAGGTATGTCGAAGAATGCGTGATTCACTAACTGTCGAAATTGTGCGCGTGCGCCAGGAAAATCCCGAGGTGACGACGCTGTATGTTGCGCGACCGTTTGACTTTATGGCGGGGCAATATATCACGGTGTTCATCGAGGGTAGCCAGGTGCGTGAAGGCAAGGCCTATAGTATTTCTTCGCGCCCGAGTGAGGAGCTGATGTCGATTACTGTGAAAAATGTTGGCGGTGAATTCTCGAGCTATTTGTGTTCGCGTAAAGTTGGCGACACGCTGCACATTAGCCGGGCATATGGCGATTTCAATCCGCAGACTGAACGGCCGCTGGTTGGCATTGCGGCGGGGTGCGGACTCAGTCCGATTTGGAGTATTTTGGCGGACGCCAAGCAGCCGACTTTTCTCTATTTGAGTCAAAAATCACCGGAATATATGGTGTTCTCGGAGGAGTTGGCAGCCTCGTCCATCAAGGTCAACAAGTTTAGTACTCGCCAGCAGATTGAGGAAAAAGATGGCTGGTATAACGGGCGGTTTGAGGTGGCGAACATTGTAAGTGAAGTGCCGAGTGAGGCGCATTTTTTGGTCTGCGGAAGTCTACCGTTTGTGCGCGATGTTTGGCAAAAACTAACCGCCGCTGGCGTCGACGAATCACATATTTCAACGGAGACATTTTTTGAGCAATGATTGGGGCGACGACTACAGGAGAATTATCACCGACAGACGTTGCTGACAACAACGGCGGTGGTTTTGATGTGTTTTCGTCGCTGAGAGATGGTGCTGATGGTGAGAAATTTGCATCTGGCATTGGCGAAGTGGTGGCTGATGGTGCGGGTCAGCTTGATTTGGTGGCGGTGGCTAGTTGCGAGGCGGAACTTGATGTTGCTATGAGTAATAAAGATGACTCGAGAGAAAAACCAACACCAACCAATCCTGAGCAGTGTCAAAAATTTGGAACGGCTGCCTGCATTGGCTGTATCTTTGCACAAAACTGCCAAGATCGTCAAGCCGCAATGATGGAGAAAAATAATAACCTTCAGCCCGAAGAGCAGCTGAGTACCTTGGAGCAATTACTCCGAGAGGACGAAGCGCCAGGCGAGATCGTTTGGGCACAGGCAGTGCCAGAAACTGATGAGGCTGGCGACTTGGGTCAAATTGAAGAGGTGCTAGAAGCAGTAAGTCCTAATGTGATGGAGGCGGCTCCGGATGGTGAAAATGTAACAGAGGAAGACGACAGCCCCAAAGAGCAGACGAGTAATGTCCATAATGAGGAAGATTGTAAGGCCGAGGAGACTACTATTGAAGTTGTGAAAAATGCGGGAGTAGATGATCATGCAGCAAAGCCGCAAGCTACCAATCCTATTCTTGATAAACCGGCTGAGATGAGTGAGCAATTAACGCCGGAAGACAAGGTGATTTTGCCAACGCCAATGCCAGTTGAAGCTGAGCCAGTCGTGCCTATTGTCGAGGATACGAAAAAGGTAAAGGACGATTTTACTGACACGGTGGCGAGTGATGTTCAAGCGTCACCGCAAATTGAGATAAAAGAACCAAAGTTAGTTGAGGTGGTGGATACAGCTGACAGTTTGTCGCCAGTATCACCAGTTGAGGTGCCGTCAAGAGAAACACCGTCACATACTGCCATAGCCGATGACACGGGGGATGGCGACAATAGCTATCGTATAGTGAGTGAGCCAGAAGAAAAGAGCGCGCCACCAGCTACTGAACAGGGGCCCTCTGTCCAGATGTCGGACGCGCCAGTTAATGTGTTGACAGAAGATGTGAAACATGAAATCCCCACTAAAGAGTTGGTTGCTATTGAGGCGCCAATGCCAGTTGATGTGCCAGTGGTGCACGAGGTGGTGGAAGTGGTACCGACGGAGAATGCTGCAATCGAGCTAGAAGCACCGACTCCAATTATTCCTGTCGAGACTGTCGTTGATGAAGATGAACTTTGGACCAATCCACCGCAGGATGGTAATCAGGAAGTAGCAGTGGACCAGACGGTTTATGAAGCGCAGACTTCACCAGTTGAGCAGCGTGATGATGCGGCAATAGAGAAGCGCTCCTGTGATGAGGATGAAGTCTGGGCTGAGGAGGACGTGGTGTTCTTTGTTGAGCAGTCGTCAGTGGCAGAGCCAGAAGCACCTTTGGCTGAGGTGGTGACAACAGGCCCGTTAACGGAAGCGATGATTGTGACAAGTGAAGAAGTTGATGAGCTGGAAGTTTTTGTGGCTGATGAGATTGAAATTGAGCCTGTGGAGCCGTTGGATAATCTCCAGCTAGCATCAGTGCCTGAAATTACCAAGGATAACCATGAACTGATGGAACAGAGTGTAATTTCTATTTCATCAGCTATTGAACCGGTGTCTGATGTTACATTAGACGAGGTGCCAGTACAAAGGTCGGAGGAATATGGTTTGCCTTGTGAGAAACCGGCTGGTGTAATTACGACAACACCGGAAGGAAACGACTTATGGCTCGGGGGTGATGAACTCGAGGCTATGGCTATGGACGGTAGCGGCGCAGAACAAAGTGGTGATTTGTCTGAAGAGCAAGAAGATCCTGTTGTCGTTGACAGAGTGGCCGAGATGACAGAAACAGAACTGAGTGAGCAAGATGATTTGGTGGCTGACGATGCGGCTGCTGGGTATGGTTATGGCAGCGAAGTAAATGTCGCGGATGATTTCCTGATTGTCAAACATCATCCATCATTGGGCTTATGGACGGATGATAGTCGGTTGAATCCGGAAGAGGAAGCTACAGCGACAGTTCAACCTGGTACGGATGACGTGTCATTGGTGTCGCGGCTGGTCGGTGTATTGGTGGTAGCGATGTGCGTGGCTCGTGGCCGACGAGCGAGGGCGATTGCGAGCAGCCGATGACCTTGGCGCGTGGCCAGTGACGAGTGAGCTACGCCAGGTACGCGGATTACAGGGATTGGTAATTGACGTTTGGTGAGGTTTTGTTTTATGACACGAGGTGGAAATAGCGCGTCATGCTTCCCCGATATGATAACAATATGGTGATTATGATGATGAATCTGCTGGAGATCGCTAAAGCTATTAACAGATAATCCATGGATAAATTGGTGCTGAATTATGGTATTGGTCAGGTCAACTCGCTTCATGACGGTGCGATAATTGCGCCGCATATATTTGTCAGTGAGCAGTGATCTGAATTGATGCAACATATTTTTTAGTACGCGCCGTCGAAATAACGTGATGGCGCGCCGGTGGGATTGATAATAGTTGTGAGTTAGTCCAAGTGGTTGAATAAGGATGAGTTGGCTGAGGCGTGACAGATACTCGGGTTGTGCACAATAAAAAATCGTTGGCGGGGCGGCTTGTGACTCGGCGATGATGTGAAGCTGAGTTTGAGAGTGTGCCAACAAATAGTCAAGCGCTTGTTTTACGAAAGCGGCCATGAAATCATTGGCATTATCTTCGTTGATAATCCAGTGGGGCGCGCCCTGAATGACGGCGATATGAGGTGGGCATAGTTGTGCTACCCGGTGAAATACGTGGTCAACTTGCCCGCTACCGAGTAGAAGGATTGTATCAAATGACAAGTCATCACTTGTGAAAAGTATATCGCAAGGGATGACGTGAGAATCGTAAGAGACAGATATAGTTTGCCGTCGCATTTGCTTTAGTATAGCATGGCGAGAAGCTTGCTATAATGTTGCGGTACATTACTCGTATAACAGCTTTCGATTGATTGTGTAGTATAATGAGTCTCATGGAAGTCAACTCGCTGCTGTCGGCGACCAAACAGGCAGTTGATGCGTATATCATGGATCGTATTGACGACCGGGTCGTGCAGGCCGCAGTGATGCATCCGCGCTACGAGCGGTTGTGGCGAGAGATCGCGCGCATTTACCAGGCAGGCGGCAAACGGATGCGCCCGTATTTGACGGTAGTGGGATATGGCAAGTTGGATACGGCGATCGTGCCGGTTGCAGCGGCGCAAGAACTGTTGCATGTGGCTATGCTGGTGCACGATGATATTATTGACCAAGATACGATGCGGCACAGCCAAGCGACCATTAATGGCGCGTACGAAACTGATTATGTGTCAGTACTCCCTGGTTCTCAAGCCACGCATTATGCAAACAGTGCAGCACTTTTGGCGGGCGATGTACTGCTATCTGAAGCGTATCGTTTAGTGCAGTCAGCTCCGTTTTCATCATCGGTGATTCGCCAGTTGTCGGAGCGACTATCGCAGTCGGTGTTTGAGGTAATTGGTGGCGAATTGATTGACGTTGAAGCGGGTTTTATCATGACTGAGCGGTTCGACCCGATGACTATTTACCGCTACAAAACTGCTAGCTACAGCTTGGTGGGGCCGCTTATGTCTGGAGCATTGTGTGCTGAGGTTGATGAAGCAACGCTAAATCTTCTACAGGAATTCGGCACGCAATGTGGTATTGCTTTTCAGTTGCAGGATGATTTGATTGGCGTTTTCGGCGATGAAGCGACGACAGGTAAACCAGCAGACACGGACGTGCGCGAAGGTAAGCATACAGTGCTGATCGTCGAACATCAGAAGATGATGAATAACGAGCAAGCGGCTCGCTTCGCTGAGTGGTTCGGTGTGCACGATGCACCGAGCGAAGCGCTTCACCAATTGAAGCAGGATATAGATGCGTCCGGTGCGCGAAAAAAAACCGAAGCTATCACGCAGCAGCATTTCGCTCAGGCTCGGGCTACGCTAGACAAGATACCACGTGGTTTTCGGTGCGACGAATTAGAGCAATTTGTTGATCGCTTGCAAGAAAGGTCCTGTTAATGGAACTATACAAGCAGGTAAGCTACGAGCTAGCGGAGCGATTAACGCGGCGTTATTCAACCTCCTTTTCGATGAGCAGCCGGCTGTTTGCTCCAAACATTAGGCCGCATATTTACGCAATATATGGCATGGTACGGCTAGCGGATGAAATTGTCGACACGTACCGCGGCGAGCATGCGATGGCGCACCTCGACAACTTTGAGGCGGTGGTCTACCGTACGTGCAAGCAGGGATACTCGACCAATCCAATCGTTCATGCTTTTGCCCTGACGGCCCAAAAGTATGGCATTGAACGAGAACTAATTTCCCCGTTTTTTGCGAGTATGCGGATGGATATTACGACCATGGAATATGATGAAGCGGCATACCGACGCTATATTTACGGATCGGCGGAAGTGGTGGGGTTGATGTGTCTCAAGGTGTTCGTTGAAGGCGATGCGGCTCAGTATGAACAGTTGCGTGAAGGTGCCAGCCATTTGGGTGCGGCCTACCAAAAAGTGAATTTTTTGCGTGACATGAAGGCAGATTATGAAGTGTTGGGGCGGATGTATTTTCCGGGCGTTGATTACCTATCGTTTAGTGATGCCAGCAAGCGGACCATCGAAGCGGATATTGCGGCGGATTTTGCCGTAGCCAAAGCGAGTGTGCAGCAACTTCCGTCAACTGCCCGCTGAGCAGTGCATACCAGTGTAATATATTATGAAGCACTGTTTCAGCGGCTGCAGAATGCATCAGTTGCCGATCTTAAAGCGCGGCGCATTCGGGTGCCGAACAGTGTGAAGTCTGTACTATTCGCGCGAGGAGCGGTGGGATTATGAAGAAGAAAGCGGTGATTATTGGCGCAGGATATGGCGGGTTGGCACTGGCAAATTTGCTGGCGAAAGCGGGACACGAGGTGGCGATATACGAAAAAAATCCGTCAGCCGGTGGGCGGATTCAGGTGGTCAAGCAAAACGGATTTACCTTCGATCTTGGCCCGTCATGGTATTTGATGCCAGAGATTTTTGAGCAGTATTATCAATTGTTTGGTCGATCAGCCAAAACAGAACTCGATTTGGTGCGATTTTCGCCAGGCTACAAAGTGTGGAGCGAAGGCTATGAGCCACTGATCATTCAGGGTGATGTTGATAAAGACATGACAACCTTTGAAGCCATTGAGCCTGGTGCGAGTAGAAAATTGCAGCGCTATGTCACGCGCAGTAGCCAGGTATATGAGGTAGCGGTAAAGCATGCGCTGTATAATAATTTCACGCGGGTTAGTGATGTGTTACAGTGGCCACTTTTGCGCCAGCTACCAACCATGTTGCCACTCGTGTGGCGGACACTGGACGCACATGTTAGCCGCTGGTTTCGAGATCTTCGGCTTAAACAATTGCTCGAATATCATATGGTATTTTTGGGTTCTAGCCCGTTTCAAGCCCCAGCCGTCTATAGCCTGATGAGTCATCTCGATTTTCGAAGCGGTGTGTATTATCCGCGGCGTGGCATGCTGGAACTGGCGGACAGTATGGAGCGGTTGGGGAGAAGTTTGGGTGTGGCATACCACTACAACTCGCCGGTAAAGCAGGTTGTGCTGGATGGTCATCAGGCCACGGGTATTGAACTGATGAATGGCGAACGCATTGCGGCCGACTTGGTAATTTCGGCGGCCGATATCCATCACACTGAAACCAAATTATTACCAACGGCTGCCCAAAGCTACCCCGAAAAGTATTGGCAAAAACGCCAGCCGGGGCCAGGCGCGCTGCTGGTCTCGCTAGGCATTAAAGGAAAGCTGTCGAATTTACACCATCATAACCTTTACTTTGTGAAAAATTGGCGCGAAAACTTTGCGGCAATTTATGAAACTGGCACTGTGCCAGAGCATGCCTCGCTTTACGCCTGTAACCCATCCAAGACCGACCCTGACCTGGCACCGCCAGGGCATGAAAATTTGCTTGTATTGCTGCCGTTACCAGCGGGCGTCACACTGACGCCAGCTCAAGAAGTGTCTTGCAAGGATAAGATAATTCAGATTCTTGTTGAGATGACTGGTGAGCCAGATCTGCCTGAGCGAATTATCTCTCAGCTCATCTATAGTCCGCAGCAGTTTGGCGAGCAATTTAATGCCTGGCAATACAACGCTTTTGGTGGTGAATCTCACTTACTCAGCCAAAGCGTTATGTTCCGTACGCGTAATCGCAGTAAAAAAGTGTCGAACTTGTATTATGTGGGTGCGGGGACACTACCGGGGATAGGTCTGCCGATGTGCTTGATCAGTGCGCAGCTGACCTACAAGCGCATCACGGGAAACCGCCGCCGTGGACCGCTCACCAAGGAGGATATATGAATTGGCTGTACTTAGCGGGAATCGTTGTTAGTTGTGCGGGGATGGCGGTGCTTGATTGGCGGTATCGCCTGGCCTACTGGTATGATGCGCGCCGTACAGTACTGACCGTGCTAATTGTGACCAGCGTGTTTATCGTGTGGGATATTTGTGGTATTTCGCTCGGCATCTTTCTCAGTGGACATTCGCCATACATGTCGGGCGTGTACTTATTCCCAGAATTTCCGCTGGAAGAATTGTTCTTCCTGCTATTTTTGAGCTATTTTAGCCTGGTGGTTTACCGAGCGGGAGTGAGGCTATGGCGACATATATAGCGCTCAATTTGATTTTTTTGACGGCGGTATTGGGTGTGCTAGCATGGCGTAAAGTACTAACATGTGGCCGTGCAGTGTGGCTGACGCTGGTGGTACTGCTGGTGACGACGATTGTGTTTGATTCATTGTTGATCCATCTTGGGATGTTTACCTATCCTGCAGATAAAATTTTGGGCATACATGTAGGGTTAGCGCCGATTGAAGATTTGTTTTATGCACTACTGGCTGGCCTAGCTGTGCCGGCAATTTGGAGGGGGTTGGATCGTGAAAGAAAAGCTTAACGTCTTATTTATGACCTCGCGACCGCTGTCGTGGGTGAATACGGCTTATCCGTTTGCGGTGGGCTATTTAGTTATGGGCGGGGTTATTGACGCACGGCTGATTATTGGTACGCTGTTTTTCCTCATCCCGTACAATTTGCTGATGTATGGCATCAATGACGTGTGTGACTATGAATCGGATATGCGAAATCCCCGCAAGGGCGGTGTCGAAGGCGCCGTGACGCCGCGGAAATATCACCGGTTGATCGTGCGGTCGGCAGTGTTGTCATGCCTGCCGTTCGTGCTAGTGTTGGTGCTGTTGGGTAATTGGCAAAGTGTGTTGGTGCTGGCGGCGGTGTTGTTTTTTGTGGTGGCATATAGCGCGAGGGGGTTGCGGTTTAAGGAAGTGCCGCTGCTGGATTCGGTGGCCTCGAGTCTGCATTTTGTCGGTCCGCTGCTGTATGCTTATTCGTTGGTTGGCGCGACGCAGGCGGGGTGGCTGGCGGCTGCGGCATTTTTCTGCTGGGGTATGGCCAGTCAGGCATTTGGCGCGGTGCAGGATATTATGCCAGACCGTGAAGCCAAGATTCGCTCCATCGCCACGGTGTTTGGTGCGCGGGCGACGGTCTGGTTAGCGATCATATTATATACGGCGGCGGTGTGTTTGGTCGTATACCTTGGTTGGGTAGCTTGGCCGGTGGCAGCTGCAGGTAGCTTATATATCATCAATCTGCTGCCGTTTGTGCGAATTCGTGATGAACGCTCGGCAGAGTTGCGGGCGGGCTGGCGACGTTTCTTGTGGCTAAACTATGTCACCGGGGCGGTGGTAACCGTGACGTTATTGATGAGGGTGTGGGGTGTATGATGAAAATGCATGATCGCCGTCCTGATGATCGTCCCCGCGAGAAATTGGCGCGTTACGGTACGGCGCGGCTGAGCGATTTGGAGCTGTTGATGGCGATTATTGGCAGCGGCAATAAACAGGCGGATGTCGGTAAAATTGCTCGTGAAGTGCTGAAGATTTTGCGTCAAAAAGGCGGTGATGTTTCGTATGATGATCTGCGCGGCGTGGTTGGCTTGGGCGAAGCGAAAATCCCGGTGATTGTGGCGAGTTTGGAGCTGGCGCGGCGGTACTTGCTGGATAGCGACCAGCCAATCATCGATAGCCCAGAAAAGGCCGTCGAGCTGCTGGCCGACATTCGCGACAAAAAGCAGGAATATTTTGTCTGCCTGACGCTGGACGGCGCGAATCGTTTGATTGCCAAGCGGGTGGTGACCATCGGTACGCTGACCGCCAGCCTAGTACACCCGCGCGAGGTTTTCGCCGACGCCATCGCCGACCGGGCTGCCTCGATTATCGTGGCGCATAATCATCCGAGCGGGAGGTTGGAGGCGAGCCAGGCTGATAAAGATGTCACGAACAGGCTGGCGGAAGCGGGAAAACTACTTGGTATTACGCTTGATGATCACCTCATCGTCACGGCGCAAGGTTATAAATCAATCCTCTAGAGAAACTTAACATCTTTCTTGCAGATGTTAAGTAAAGTATGATATACTTAACATTAGAAAAGGAGATGTTAAGTATGTTATTGGGTAATTTTGTGCAACAGCCGCAAGGCTACAAAGCCTTTATACCAGGGCAATTTCCGCCAAAGGAAATGCTAGTATTTTCTCCTGCCGTTCATCTTACGAATGATCGGGCGACTCTAGCCCTTGGTAAACTTGACGGTATCGCTCAGTTGATACCAGATATTGATTACTTTCTTTCTACCTACATACAGAAAGAGGCGGCGGTCTCGAGTAATATCGAGGGAACAAAAGCGACAATGCACGATGCTCTTCGTGCCGACATTGGCATGACAGAATACATCCCAGAAGATGTTGAAAATATTTTTAGTTACATCAATGCAATTAACCATGGGGTTGCTGCGGTGCAGGATTCACCACTGACGCTGCGTATTATTCGCCAAGTGCATGAAAAAATGATGAAAAACACTAGAGAGGGAATTGGCAAAACTCCTGGGGAGATTCGTAAGACACAAAACTGGATTGGTGGCACACGACCTGAGAATGCTTTGTTTGTACCGCCACCGGCACACGAGTTACCACGTGCTTTGTCGGATATCGAAAAGTTCCTCAATCTACCCCAGCCATACTCACCACTTATTAAGGCAGCCCTACTCCATGCGCAATTTGAAACCGTACACCCATTCCTTGATGGCAATGGTCGAACAGGTCGCCTATTAGTCACACTGCAACTTCATCATGATAAGGTATTAGAATATCCTGTACTTTATCTGTCGGAATACTTCAAGCGACACCGCGACACCTATTTCGATAGATTGTCAGATTATCACAATAAGGAGAAAATTGAGGAGTGGGTGTTGTTTTTCTTGGAAGGCGTGACAACAATCGCAGAGGAAGCTATCCAGGTGTCCAAGAAGTTGATTGACCTGCGAGAACGAGATATGGAGAAGGTGAATGCACTTGGCGGAAAGCAGGCAAAAACCGCTCTTATGCTACTAAAGGGACTATACGGCAGTCCGATTATTGATGTTGCACGAGCCGAGAAGATAACTGGGCTATCCCGTCCAGCGGCTAATGCTCTAGTAAAGAAATTTGTCGATATTGGCATACTGTATCAGAGTGGCTCGGCCGACTATGGGAGGATCTTTGTCTATGCTGAGTATATATCTCTATTTTAAGCATGCTAGAAATCAGAGAGAGGGAGTATAATAAAAATACTAGGTGAGGTATATCAAAACATGAACGAAAATATGAACGGCTACAACGACAATATACACCAGCAGCAAATTGACAAGTTGAAGCAGCTCTTTCCTGAGGTAGTTACTGAGGGCAAAATCGACTGGCAGAAGCTCCAGGCAACACTAGGCGAGGCGGTTGATTTGGGCGAGCGTTACGGCCTCGGCTGGAAGGGTAAGAGCGATGTCTTCACTGCCATCCAAGAGAAGACCGTCCAGACGCTCCACCCTGACCGGGCGAATTCCGTCGATTGGGATACGACGGGCAATATGTTTATCGAGGGCGACAACCTGGCGGCGCTAAAGATCTTGCACAAGGCATATTATGGCAAGGTCAAGATGATTTATATCGACCCGCCCTACAACACTGGTAATGATTTCATTTACAATGACGATTTCAAGCAGAGACGCCGTAGATATGAGGCAGAAGCGGGTATTACCGATGATGAGGGCAATGTCGTGCGTGACGATGGATTGCGTACCAATACTGGCGGACACAAGCACAGCAACTGGCTGAACATGATGTATCCACGCCTCTTTTTGGCACGCAACCTGCTTCGCCAAGACGGCGTCATCTTCGTCTCGATCGACGACAACGAAGTCCACAACCTCCGTCTGATGATGAATGAGATATTTGGGGAGGAGAATTTTGTAGCGCAGATCGTGTGGGAGCGAGCATATGCGCCAGTTAATCTGAAACATCATTTTTCGGAGAGCCATGATTATATCGTTTGTTTCGCGCGCAATATTGATTTGTTGGATAAACTGTCCTTAAAGCGTAATGAGACAGCTGATGCACGATATAAAAATCCAGACAATGACCCACGAGGTATATGGCAGAGTGATAATTTCTCAGTTGGACCAGCAAATCAAAAGAATATTTATGAAAT
>CAUVPF010000011.1:0-11922 GCA_963553645.1 uncultured Candidatus Saccharibacteria bacterium
CCAGTGTCAAGATAAATGTGCCAGCAACCTCAGCCAGGACGATGTTGACGAGATTGCGCGGTAGTTTGCTGTCTAGTTTTTTACGCGATGAGCTAGACTCGACAGGTTTGACAGTGGTTGCTTTGACCTCTGGTTTCTTCGTCTCGGTCTTGCTGGTGACACGTGTTACGGTTGTTTTCGATGTAGCAGCTGCAGCAGTCGTCTTCTTTGGACTGGATTTTGCAGTCGCGGCCTTTTTAGTAGTCTTCTTCGTGGCCATAGTCCCTCCTTACTGTACTATTATTATCAGTATAACATATCTGGTATAATCATACCTATGGGATTATTTGTAAATCAACAAGATAGTCGTAGTGAACTGCAAGAACGCATTGCGGCGGAACTACGTGAAAAGGCGAAAACGTCGGGTCTGCAGGAAAAAGCTAGCTTGGATGGGGTGGAAGATGTGAAATATTTGGAAGATACGAAGCAGACGACGACGTTGGCGTGGGTGTGGATTGTGATTGTTATCATGGCAGCGGGGGTTGTCGGGATGTTTTTAATGCAAGGACGATGATATGGAAAAGCTAGGTGAAGTTCGATCAGTATTATTATCACGTGTAGCAGAGGTGGCTGAACCACGCAGTGTCTTGCGGAGTGCGGAGCTGCGGGAACTGTATGGCGTCATCGCGACGCTGCCGAGCGAAGAGCGCGGAGCGTTTGGTAAGAAAGTCAATGAATTGAAGCAGGAGTTGGAGCGGGTAGTTACGGCTCGTGAAGACGAGTTGTCAAAAGTCGACTTGCCGCCAATTGACGTGACGGCGCCGATGGATGTCAATGCTCCCCGGCCTGAATTACTGCCGAGTGAGCAGGGTACGATTCATCCATTGATGCGCGAGATTGACCGCATTTCTGACATTTTCAACCGCATGGGTTTTGTGACGGAAGAGTCGCGTGAGATTGACGACCAATTTCACATGTTTGAGAGTCTGAATTTTCCGAAGGGTCATCCAGCGCGCGATGATTACGATACGTTCATGACTGAGGAAACTGATGCTAATGGCGACCGCTTGATCGCGCCGGCGCACACCTCAACCATGCAAAACCGCGTGTTGAAAAAATATCATGGCAATTTAGCGAAGGGCGAGGCGATCGCCGCCATCGTGCCCGACCGGGTGTTTCGCAACGAAGATTTGGACGCGCGGCACGAGCACACGTTCTATCAAGTCGAGGGCGTGTATGTCGCCAAGGGGGTTAACGTCGGCAATCTCATCGCCACGCTGCAGGAATTTTTACAGGAATATTACGGCAAGCAACTTGATGTGCGCGTCAATCCATTTTACTTCCCGTTCACTGAGCCGAGCTTTGAATTTGCGCTGAGCTGTCCGTTTTGTGAAGGCAAAAATCCGGATTGTAAAGTTTGCTCAGGCGAGGGCTGGATTGAGCTATTAGGCTGCGGTATGATTCACCCGAATGTGCTGCAGGCTGCTGACATCGATCCGAATGAGTACACGGGCTTTGCCTTTGGCTGCGGCATCGACCGGCTGGTAATGATGAAATACGGCATCGAGGATGTGCGGCATTTTGAGAGCGGCAAGTTGGACTTTTTGGAGCAGTTTTAATTCAACCGTTAGGTTCACCGGAGAGCTGTAATGATCAAGCGCAACGTCTTTCTCTATAACATCACCAATCGTGATGATGAGGGGTATGGCAGCTATCCGTTTGAGGATGTTCTCCGTGATTTGATGAAGCTTGAAGAAGACAATAGGAATTGGCAGTATAATCCAAATGACGACGAGTCGTTTATGCGGCTCTTGCAGTTTGATAAGCTACATAAAACTAGTGAATCATCCAAATGTTACGCGGGTATCATCGCCGTGTACGGATCAAACGTGATTACCATAGGCAGGGACGATGACGATCTCGTCAGGCACTACCCGTTGCCTGATGGACAGCTGCCAGTCCAGGTGGTGCATTTCCTGTACTATGCCGACAAGAGAATTATGGCGTTAGAATACAACCGAAATGTTGCCACAAACGTAAAGATCCTAGCGTATATAAACAATTGCGCAACAAAGCTTTCGCTTTCTGATAAGGTGGCGTTTATCGGGACGGTGGTCTGTCATCCAGATGCCATCGAGTTAATCAGGCAGGCGCATCGGATAAAATCTGCGAAAATATTTGTTACTCGTGAAGCCATAGAGCAAAATAATAAAATCAGCCAACTAGCGAAAAGTTTATTCTCCGCGCCCTCGATCGATAATCATACCGATACGCTCGGCACGGTGGTCATTGATTTTCGGCCGAGTCGAGGTAAGTTCCTGTCTCCTGGTGCGTACATTGATCACTATGTGAAGGAGTTTCCGGGCGTCGAAAAGCAGGTCTACGAAGTTGAAATTGAAGAGGGCATGGAAGTGACGTCGGTTAATATCATGCAGCCGCAGTTCAAGAATACTATCGAACTGCCAGACAGTAGCATCGAAGACCGAGAAGAATATGACAAGCAGGTGTTTGGTAAAATTCACGAGGTATATAAAGCGGCCGCCAATGTCATAACGGGAGCGAACAATGTGGACTAGACGATGGAGTTCCATTGGGCTGGTGCTGATCATACTGGGGTTATTCTTTGGGGTTGCCTGGGGCATGCAAGAAATCGTGAAGGTGGTGAAGCCTGACATCATGAAGGTCAACCCATGGGATGTATTTGAGGGTATAATAACCATTCCATCATATATCGTTATAGTGTTACTAGTGTTATTGCCATCAGACGCTCGATATAACCTCAGGCTATCAATGTTTCAGCGCTCCAGTTACGTGCGTGAGATCATTATCTCCGGCCTCCTGATTATTCTCGTGATGGCTGTAGTGGGATTTGTGGCATACGACCCGACAGATAGCCCAACTCGTAATCCTTGGAATGATTTTAATTGGGGTAATTATCTGAGCGTGATTGTTTGGGGGGTTATTATATCTTTGTATAATGTGCTACTGCGGTTGGGCGGCGGGGTGAGGCGTAGATCTGATAAAAGCTTGGCATGATAACAGCGTACTTCTTGTAATTATTACATTAGGTGATATAATATAAGCTATGAGTGAGCATATTTCAACTAGCAGCGATAAAGCTGCGCTGGATAAAAATCCTAACCATGAGTCAGTGTCCTATCAAATTCGTAAGGTTTTTGAGAGGTATAACCCCATGTACTTAAAGGAGCGAGCAGTATTAGATACGCTGTATGAGTCGGCACAAGGTATTATATTGCCACCTGAGTTCTTTGATAGGGTAAACAATTCTTATGATGACGGAAGTCTGATTGGTATCAGAACTGAAGTGGGAAAAACATGTGACTCTACGGAAGCACTAGAGTTTACTGACAATATGAATGGGTTTGTCAAGCATTGCCGTACAGGTAATGCGAGCCTTGCTGATATCATGAAGTATACACTAACATTAGCTCACTGTGTGCCAGAAACCGTGAAGTATCTTGATGCATATTGGAGTGATCTATTCGAAAAATCAAATTGGCCCACTCGTAAAACAACCGAGGAGCTTCGTGGTGACTGTCGCACATGGTTCGGAGAGCATGAACAGGAAGTGGCGGCACTACTGCATGCGCCGTTGACGAAAATAGTTGCTGATGCTGAAATACTTGATAAATATGGTACGAATATTTTAGTGAATGGTACTGACAGGATGGTTAATAGACTACTGGATGATGTCGAGGGGAGTATCAGGAGCTTACCATTTAGCGAAGTATGTCGCAATGATCTGCTTAAAAAGGTGAAAGATGAGATCCTAGGGACTCTGAACGACGAGGATAATCGTAATATTTGGCTTGGTGCGCTGGAAGACGGGCTGTGGGGTGAGATTGGCTGGGGTGAGCAGGGCGCCTTTTATTGGAATATGATGATGGGTATAGCTACGAAGACGTTATTTTGTGGCTTAAAAAGAGGCGGGATGTACTGTCCGAGGGCTGGGAAGGTAAAGAACGCTTTAATCAGCACATCGCTAGACTTAAGCAGTGCGGTGAAGCGGTAGAAACTCTTAATGGCATTACCACTGCTCAGCTCGAGGAACTTGGCATCAGACTGAGCGAGCCTGATCATCGGCTGCCAAAAAGATCATGGGAGTTTCCCGATGGTTCGCCTAGACAGAAGATGGCTAAAGATTATGAAGAGAGGTTTGACACCGTCAATTCACCAGAGGAGCTACGTCACGTAGTTGAGAATATCGACCCAGCATATAGCGAATATGTAAGAGAGCGGTTTGCTGATACGGTGAGAGCAGTGAGCGACCCGCAGGTGATAATTGAAGTTACTTAATGAGGATCGGTACGATTTCTGGACGAGAATTAATTCTTTATGGATGCTGCGTGACACTCTTCAGACCTTATTACCAGAGGAGTCGAATGATCTTGTACAAGAGTTTGGTATCGAGCAGGAAGTGGAGAAGTTGCGACGATATAATCATGATGTCTATAGTCAACTTGGCGAAGAGGAGTACCAGCGATTATCAAATGACAGCTTGGCGGCTGAGATCGTGTGTAGAATGATTGGCGATATGTGTGGTGATGATCATGAGCTATGCGATGCGATAATGGCGCGCGCGGCAGCATGGGCGTACAGCCGAGTTCATAAGCAGAGGTTTTCTAGATCCTGCCCGAGCGATCATTTTGCTGTATTTATTAACCATACCGATAAGATCAAATTCCCTATAGATTTGCCTAATGGCGAGGCGGTATTGCGGGCAATATCCCCAGATATAATTATCTTTGATAATTATATGCAAAGCTAATTTTACCGATTTAGCATAAGTTTGATATAATGGACGCATGAACCATACAATTTTCGACGACATTGTATCAGGCACCGTAAAATCATGGAAGGTTTGGGAAGACGAGCAGTTTTTGGCGTTTCTCACGCCATTTCCAAATACCCCGGGGGTGACAGTGGTCATTCCAAAGCACAACCCGGGCGATTATATTTTTGCAATTGACGAGACATTATACCTCGAGTTTATGCGAGCAGTGCGTCAAGTGGCGCGGCTACTAGAACGGGCATTTGATACGCCGCGGGTGGCGCTGGTGTTCGAGGGGACGGGCGTAGCGCATGTGCACGCCAAGCTGTATCCGCTGCATGGTGACTTGGCGGGACGGACTGACGTCTGGGCGGAAAATGCAGAGTTTCATGAGAACTATCGTGGCTGGCTGACGACGACCGAGGGGCCAAAGATGGACGAGGCCGAACTAGACCGGATTCAGGCGCAGATCATTGCTGCTCAAGAGTAATATTTAGTCAACAGGGCGAAATAATGAAGTGGCTCGGAGTTGTCGGTACGCGCGAAGTAAATGACACGATTCGCCGCGATATTGAGTGTTTTGCTGGACAAAAGATTGCTGAAGGTGGCGGGATTGTGTCGGGTGGCGCCACTGGTGTTGACCACGAGGCAGCGCGCCTGGCATATGAACACGGGCTAGAAGCAGCACGGTTTCGGATATTTTTGCCAGTGGAGCTGGAGCTGTATTGCCAAGCATTGTATGACCGTGCAGCCGCCGGCAAATGCCGCCAGGATGATGTGATTGCGACGGTCGTGCTTTTGCGAGACATCGCCACACATCGACTTGGAGTGCTGTGCGATGCTACTGATTTTAATGAAGTTAACGCTGATTCATTTCATGCGCGTAATTGCCAAATTGTCGCTCTGGCGGACGAACTGGTGGCATTTCGGGTTAACGATAGTCCTGGCACGACATTTACGATTGATCAAGCCGGGGAGAAAGACATTCCTATCAAGGTGTTTGACTACACCATTGATTAGAATGGTATACTGATATATATGAAAGTCAGCCTAAACCTTATCAAACAATTGATTAATTTTGAATTGCCTCCCGTAGATGAGTTAGTGGCACGAGTCAATCAGCAACTTGGCGGTGTCGAAGAGGTGATCGACCTGAAGGCCAAATATGGTGGCGCGCGAATTGTCCGGGTGGTTGAATGTACTAAGCACCCCGATGCTGATCGGCTGAGTGTGACCAAAATTGACGATGGCGGTGCGGTGGTGGATGTGCCGCGTGATGAGAATGGTCTGGTGCAGGTGGTCTGCGGTGCGCCAAATGTACATGCGGATATGTGGGCGATTTGGCTGCCGCCAGAAAGCACGGTGCCGGCGAGTTTTGATGACGATGAGCCGTTTGTGCTGGACGCGCGGCCACTGCGCGGTGTGCTCAGCCAAGGTATGTTGGCGGCAGCGGACGAGCTGGCGATTGGCACGGATCACGAGGGGATTATTGAGATTCGTGAACAGGACGTGCCGGCGGGCGTTGAGCTCACGGCTGGTGCGGGTTTTGCGGAAACGTTTGGCTTGGATGACTTTGTGCTAGATATCGAAAACAAGATGTTTACGCACCGTCCGGATTGTTTCGGGCAACTCGGCGTGGCGCGCGAGATTGCTGGGATTTTTCATCAGCAGTTTACCAGTCCTGAGTGGTATAAGGTGATTCAAGAATTTGCCGGCGGCGACGGTCTTGAGCTTGAGATATTTAATGAGGCGACTGAAGTGGTGCCGGTGTTTTCAGCGGTAGCCATCAAAAATATTGAGGTGCATCCAAGTCCGCTATGGTTGCAGTGTCAGTTGGTGGCGATGGGCGGCAAGCCGATTAATAACATTGTCGATGCCACGAATTACATTATGCTCATGACGGCGCAGCCAACGCACGCCTATGATTATGACAAATTGCGCGGGTCTACACTCGGGGCGCGGCTGGCTCGTGATGGCGAGAAAGTCAGTCTGCTCAATGGCAAGGAATATGAGCTGACGACAGACGACATCGTCATCGCTGACGGTGAGGGTGTGATTGGTCTCGCGGGAATTATGGGCGGTACTGACACTGAGGTTTCGGATGGCACGAAAAATATCGTTTTGGAATGTGCTAACTTTGACATGTATGCGCTGCGCCGCACGGCCATGCGACACGGTATTTTTACTGATGCGTTGACGCGATTTAATAAGGGCCAGTCGCCGGCACAAACCGACCCCATCCTCAAGCAATTGATGACGATGGTGGGTGGTGTGCAGGCCAGTCCCGTGCTATTTAAGAGCTGCCAATCTCTGCGCTCCGTATTGACTGGCGGTACGCACTGGTGCGGTGGGTTGTTGGTGCCGAGTGGATTTGTTGAAGAACGGCTCGGCGTAAATTTTGCCGACGGTGAAATGAATGCGCTGCTAGGAAATGTTGAGTTTTTCGTTGATGAAGGGCATGAGTATGGTGAGGACGGCATGATGGTCTACAGCCCATTCTGGCGCACCGACCTTGAGCTACCGGAGGATATTGTCGAAGAAGTTGGGCGACTATATGGCTTTGATAAGTTACCGCGCCAATTGCCGCGTCGCAGTATCAAATCAACACCGAAAAACCCGCGTCGTGAGCTAAAAAACGCCGTTCGCCACAGTCTGTCGCGTGCTGGCGCCAATGAAGTTGTAACGTACAGCTTCGTTCACGAACGCATCCTGAAAAACGCCGAGCAAGACATCAGCCAGGCATACAAATTATCAAACGCTCTCAGCCCTGATCTGCAGTACTACCGCTTGACGGTGCTACCGAGTTTGCTCGACAAGGTTCACGCCAACATCAAGGCTGGTCATGATGAATTTGCCTTGTTTGAAATGGGCAAGGGACATATCAAAATGCATGGTTTGGGCGAAGATGGCCTGCCAGAAGCCAGTCAGTTCACCGACATCGTCTATGCTGCCAAAAAGCCAGGAACAGGCGCGCCATTTTACAAAATTCGTCGCTTGGTTGAGCAGTTGGCGCATGATCTTGGTACAGAGTTAGTATTTAAGCCGATTGAACAGGAACGTAATTTCCCAGTCACAGCACCGTTTGAACAGACGCGTAGTGCATTGGTCGAGACAGCCGACGGGCAGTTTATCGGTATAGTCGGCGAATTGAAACAGTCAGTCATCAAGAATTTCAAATTGCCAACATACGTAGCGGCGGCCAGCTTGGACACAGCTGGCCTGGAGGCCGTTTATGCCAAGCAGGGCAGTCATTACCAACCGCTCAGTCGCTATCCATCAACGACGCGCGACGTCTCGCTCAAAATACCATCCACTGTCAGGTATCAGCAACTACTACAGACGCTGGGTGAGGTTATACAGACCACCGATATGAGTGTACGGATCGAGCCACTCGCCATTTATCAGTCCGAGCATGAAGCGGCGCAGAAAACAATAACATGGCGGCTGACGTTTACTTCACTTGCACGGACATTGGCGGATAAGGATATCGCGCCGGTGATGCAGCAGATTGAACAAGTGGCTAAAGACAGGTGGGGTGCTGAAATAGTCTGATGAAGCCGCTGGTTCACATGCTCCGATATGCGCGCGGTATGGGCAGATACTACATCGGAGTTAGTATTAGCTCAGTTATCGTGGCGCTGACCGGTATCGCGGTGCCGTTCGTGATTTCGCGGGCAACCAACTTGATGGTTGAGGTGGTCGAGGGCGGCAATGTGGGAATTGAGCAGGCGATTTTCTTGGCGCTGGTGCTACTGGCGCTTGACGTGACGAATACGATTGTACGAAACCTTGGTGGTTACTGGGGCGACGTGATGGCCACGCGGCTCAAACAGCAGCTGTCGACGCGGTACTATCATCACTTGCTTGGCTTGCCGCAAAGTTATTTTGATGGTGAGCTAACTGGGACGATTATCAATCGCCTGAACCGTGCGATTACCGAAACGACGAACTTCCTGAACATGTTTGCCAACAACTTTTTCCAAATGCTACTCACGACGGGCATTACCATCGGTATCGTTCTGGTGTACAGCCTGGAGCTGGCGGCAATGGTGGTCATCATGTACCCGCTATTTATGTGGCTGACGGCGCTAACGAGCAAGAAATGGCAGGCCTTTCAGAACCGTAAAAATCACGAGACAGATATGGCTAGCGGCCGGTTTGCCGAGGTCATTGCTCAGATCAAAGTCGTCAAAAGCTACGTTCGTGAGTCGCTCGAATATCGTCATTTTGCCAAGCGCTACCGCAAAACAATTGCCATCACGCGCAAGCAATCGCGCTATTGGCACAGCATGGACATTGTGCGCGGTGTGGTGTTGTCGGTCATTTTCTTTATGATTTTCGCGTACATTTTTGTGCAGACGACCGAGCGGCGCTTTTCGATCGGTGATATGGTGCTGCTCATTACGCTGATTAATAATTTGCGGATACCGCTGTTTAATATGAGTTTCATTGTTGATAATTTCCAGAAAGCTCTGGCTGGGAGTAGGGATTTTGTTGGCGTGATGACGCTGCGCCCAGCTATTGAAGATGTGTCTCACGCGCCGGAACTAGTCGTGGGTCGCGGAGCAGTTGAGTTTCGCAATGTTTCATTTCGCTACGCTTCTGCCATGCAAAAACCAGTGTTGACCGATATCTCGTTTACGCTTCATCCCGGTGAGCATGTCGCTCTCGTCAGCGAGTCGGGTGGCGGCAAGACCACTTTAACGAACTTGCTGATGCGTCTATATCAGCCAGACAGTGGTGAGATTATGATTGACGACATAGCCATTGACTCGGTGCAGCAAAAGAGCTTGCGTCGTCACATCGCCACAGTGTTTCAGGAGCCGGCGCTTTTTTCCGGTACAATTCGTGAAAATATCGCCTATGGCGCCGATGAGCCAACGGATGAGCAGATAATCGCCGCCGCCAAGGCTGCCAACGCACACGACTTTATCAGCGAGCTTGATAAAGGGTACGATACACAAATTGGTGAACGTGGCCTCAAACTGTCCGGCGGTCAAAAGCAGCGCATCGCCATCGCGCGGGCGTTGCTCAAGGATGCGCCAATTCTCATCCTCGACGAGGCAACGAGCAATCTTGACAGCAAGAGCGAACATCTAGTGCAGCAGGCGCTGGGGCGGTTGATGAAGGGGCGGACGACGCTGATCATCGCTCACCGGCTGAGTACCATCGCTATGGTAGATCGAATTGTGACGCTAAAACACGGCCGGGTTGACGAGATTGGTACACCAAAACAGCTGGCGAAATCAGGTGGCATTTATGCTAATTTACTCAAGCTGCAGCGGACAGCTGGCGTGGGGATTGACGACGAACTAGCGCGTTATGACATTGCGGCTGAGGGGAAACATTGATATAATTTCAAGGTAAGATAAAGGAGGATTATGGCGACGACGAGGGGACAGCGACTCGGTATATGGATCATCACGGGGACATTAGCAATTGGGACAATTGGCGGATTTATCGCCATGATGGTGCAGCCTGGCAATGACGCCAAGGACCAGGCCGAGCTGCAGCAGGCGCAAGAAGACTACAAAAAAGCAACCACAGAGTGGCAAAAAAAAGTTGATGCTCAGACGGCGGAATTAAACAATAAATATTACGGTAAATTTGCTGAATTTGGCTCACGAGTCGGTGCGTTTGAAGCTGGCGATGTCAAAGAACTCGGCAAAGAAGATGTGGTGGAAGGTGACGGTGCAGAAGTCAAAGATGACACTAAGGTTGCGGTCTACTACATTGGCTGGAATGCTAAGGGCGAGATTTTTGACCAGTCAATCAACAACGGTAAGTTGAAATCACCATTTGCGGTGGACGGCCCGGCACATACGTCAGTAATTCAGGGCTGGAAAGAAGGGTTAATTGGTATGAAGGTTGGCGGTGTGCGCGAATTGGTAATTCCAGCGGACAAAGCCTATGGAGATAAAGGCCAGGGCGATAAAATTCCCGCTAATGCGCCGCTGAAGTTTGTGGTCATGGCTATCGAAAAGCCAACAGAGATTCCACAACCAGCAATGCCAGAAATTATCAAGCGATATTATAGGTCAAGGGGGTTACATGTCTAAAGAAGTTATCATTGTTGGCGCTGGTCCAAGCGCGCTGACCGCAGCAATTTACCTGTCGCGCGAAGACGTGCCGACGACACTATACGAGCGTGGCGTGGTTGGCGGTATGGCGGCCATCACTGATCAGATTGATAATTATCCAGGGTTTGCCGAGGGCGTGACCGGTATGAAATTGGCATCAGAATTGCAGCAGCAGGCTGAGCGGTTCGGCGCGGATATTGAGTACGGTGACGTGACGGAGCTGAAGCAAGTTGACGGAGAATTGGAATTGACGATCGATGGTCAGCCAGTGCGCGCCAAGGCGGTACTGCTGGCGACTGGCTCAAATCACCGCAAACTGGGCGTGCCAGGCGAAGATGAATTGTACGGCCGCGGCGTACATTACTGTGCAACGTGCGACGGCGCATTTTACCGTGATAAGCACTTAATCGTCGTTGGCGGTGGTAACTCGGCGGTGCAAGAAGCGATATTTTTGACTCGCTACGCCAGCCACATTGATCTGTTGGTGCGCAGCGAATTACGTGCCAGCGATGTCCTGCAAAAAGAACTACAAAAATACGTTGACGCAGGCAACATTACCGTCCACCTTGGCGCCACCACCGATGAAATTATCGTCAAAGACGACAAATTTTACGGTGTCAAATCGACCCAGAACGGCGAGCAGAAAGAGTTTACGGCAGACGGCTTATTCGTCTTCATCGGCTTGATTCCAAACACGCAGTTTTTGACAGACTCAGACGTGGAGCTGGACCTCGGCGGACATATCGTTACCGACGAACATTTGCGCACCAACGTTCCCGGTGTCTTTGCCTCGGGCGATGTCCGTTCGGGCGCGACCATGCAAATCGCTTCGGCGGTTGGCGAGGGTGCGGTGGCGGCATTACAGATTCGTGAATATTTACAAGAAAAAGCCAGAGAGGAGTAGATCATGGCAGACTTTAATCAAATTTTGACACCTGGTGATGTAGAGAACGGCATCGTCAATGTTGTCGTTGAGATTCCGCAAGGTTCAAATCATAAAATCGAGTGGAATCGTGAGCTGGCAGTCATGCAACTGGACCGCGTCGAGCCAGTAATTTTTGCCAAGCCAAC